>JACQEL010000844.1 GCA_016200595.1 Deltaproteobacteria bacterium | reverse complement strand
TGACTACTTTGCTATTTTTATTTTTTTCCCCGGAAGGGGGAGGGGCCGGCACCCGTTGTATACCGCGCAAATGTAAGATCGACTGAGCGTGTGTCAAGGGGCGAACTGCTGTGGAGGTTATTTTTCGGCAAGTGAATTGAGTGGCTGTCCTGGGGAGCGCGACCATCTTGGTCGCCGCTTAAAGCGGGCGGGACGCCCGCGCTCCCAGGACGCATCTTAGTGCAAATCGCCGTGAGTTTGTCGCCTTGAGTCCCCTGCGACCCCGCGACTTCGCTCAGGGCAGGCTTTTGCTCGGGAGAAGCTGCGCCGGTGCTCAGGCGGCGGCTCCGCCCGTCAACCTCAGCTCAGTTGAAACGAACATAGGCAAAATCAATCGGTTGCCCCTTGATACCCACCGCTGGCGGCGCAATCCAGTTGGCGAATTTACCTGGCTCAACCACGCGACCCATCAGCGAGGCTACGAACGCCCGGTCCTCGTCAGTCGGCAGCCAGTTGCGCACGTTGGCCTCCCACTCGGCCGCAGAAATGATCCGGCCATCAGGTGAGATGCGTACCCCCGCGAAGGCACCGATCCTGCGGTGAAAGACCTTGTGGGGCAAGTGCAGGCGGAACGGAATCCCAATCCTTTCGATCACCTTGTTCCACCGTCCGACGCCGCGCAGCGAGTCGGCAATGAACTCATGGCGCAGCCGCTCATTGAGCGACACCAGCGCTGGGACCTCCTTCTCGACTAGCATGCCGTCAACGACGTCGAGAATTTTATACGTGTCGTTCTTCAGGACGTGATCATCCTGAATCTTGGTTTCTTCGAAGCGGCCTTTCAAGCCGGTGCTGTAGAAGGTCGCCGCATTAGAGGATTGGTCGGCACCGAACAGATCGAGGGTGACGCTGTAATGGAAGTTGAGGTAACGCTGGATCGTTTCGAGATCGATGACTCCTAGCGCTCGCAGCTGAGCTAGGTCATCGATCTGGTGGTTGCGCATTACTTCACAGGTGCGCTGGATCACGCGCGCCACACCCGATTCGCCGACAAACATGTGATGCGCCTCCTCGGTCAGCATGAACCGAGTCGTGCGCGCCAGGGGGTCGAAGCCTGATTCCGCCAAGGCACACAGCTGGAACTTGCCGTCGCGGTCGGTGAAGTAGGTGAACATATAGAACGACAGCCAGTCCGGCGTCTCCTCGTTAAAAGCACCCAGGATGCGCGGGTTGTTGGCATCACCAGAGTGGCGCTCGAGCAGCGCCTCGGCTTCCTCACGTCCGTCGCGGCCAAAGTAGCGGTGCAGTAAGTAGACCATGGCCCAGAGATGGCGGCCCTCCTCGACGTTCACCTGGAACAGGTTCCGCAGGTCATACAGCGACGGGCAGGTCTGGCCGAGATAGCGTTGCTGCTCCACCGAGGCCGGTTCAGTATCACCTTGGGTGACGACGATGCGTCGCAGATTTGCCCGATGTTCGCCGGGGACTTCTTGCCAGGCCGGCTCGCCCTTGTGTTCGCCAAAGTTGATTTTGCGACCTTCCTCCGGAGCCGCGAGGAAAATCCCCCAGCGGTACTCGGGCATTTTGACATAGCCGAAATTTGCCCAGCCGGACGCGTCAGCGCTCACCGCCGTACGCAAGTAGACGTCATCGTTCTGCGCGCCTTCAGGCCCCATCTTGACCCACCATTTCAAGTAATTCGGCTGCCAGCGTTCCAGGGCGCGCTGCAGCGTCTTATCAGTGGACAGGTTGACGTTATTGGGGATTTTCTCGCTATAATCGATGCTCATTGCTCGCTCCTCTCATTAAAGCTGCTTTCGTTTGCCTTCCTGAGGGTTCGTTCACCCTTCGACTTCGCTCACGCGTAGCTTGTCCTGAGCCTGCCGAAGGGCTCAGGGCGAACGGGACAAGCAGGTGGGTAGGGTAAAAACCGTTCGTGCTGAGCTTGTCGAAGTACGAATTCATTTTTCATCACTTGCTACACCCGCTCCCAATTGAACCTCGCCTTGTTGCCAGTCCCGTACACCTTCAGGGCACCCAACTCACCAACCGCGTTTGGGCGGGTGAAGATCCAGTTCTGCCAGGCGGACAGACGTCCGAAGATACGCGATTCCATGGATTCTGTGACGCCGAAACGGAGATTCGCCTCCAGTCCGGTCAGAGCATCCGGAGAGAGACTGGCGCGCTCCTCAAGGGCGATGCGAATTTCATCATCCCAATCGAGTTCGTCGGGTGCCGAAGTGACGAGGCCGAAGTCCTGCGCCTCGGTGGCGGCCAAGGCGCGGCCGACCGCCGAATGTACGCTCTCAAGCGCTGCCGCATCCTGGTAGAAGCGGCGCTCCAAACGCGTGATATGGGTCACCATAGGATAGGCGCCAAAGTTCAGTTCAGAGAGCGAGAGGGTAGGGGCCGCAGCCGCATCCTCGGTCTGCAGCATGTACACGCGGTCGGCCGCCAGGGCCAACTCCAGCAAGGTGCCGGCAAAACACGACCCTGGCTCGACCAGGGTAAATAAGGTCCGTGAGGAGACGTCAAGCCGAGCGAACGTTCGGCGTAGCAGGCCAATCACCTCGCGCACGAACCAATGCGACCGGTGCTGCGCCAGAGCGGCATCAGCGGCCAGCACCAGGTCTGCGGTCCCGCGCGTCTTCAGCACCCAGGTACCGATCTCCACGTTGTTGGTCCGCAGCAGCAAAATGGCATCGTCGAGCTCTCGCGCCATCTGCAACGGCCACCACCTCGCCCCCAGGTTGAGAATGCCAGTGATATCCGTAGTCTGGGAGTGCGGGGGCGCACTCACGGTAAGCGTCGCCCGTCGTGCGCCAGGGTCGAACTGGGCGTCAACAAACTCATAGTGATAGCCGGCGGTGTCAATGACTCGCGGCAGTGGCGTCAACGTTATTCCTGGCGTATTCTTGGGCCGATCACTCTGCGCGGCAAGCTCAAGCGCGCGGTGTTGCACATAGTCAGTAAACTGGGCGGGTTTCACCACCTCATCGACCAGCCGCCACTGTTTTGCCCGTTGGCCGCGGATTCCTTCTGAGGTGGTACAGAAGATATCAGCATAATCAGGACGCACCTTGCGCTTATCGGTAAGGCGGGTCAGACCGCCGGTGCCGGGAAGCACGCCGAGCATCGGCACCTCCGGGAGGCTGACGGCGGAGGAACGATCATCAACCAGAATGATCTCATCGCAGGCCAACGCCAGCTCATACCCGCCGCCAGCCGTCGTTCCATTACAAGCGGCGAGGAATTTGAGGCCGGAATGACGGGTGGAGTCCTCGAGGCTGTTGCGGGTCTCGTTGGTGAATTTGCAGAAATTGACTTTCCAAGCGTGTGAAGACAGCCCTAACATGAAGATGTTGGCGCCCGAGCAGAAAATACGGTCTTTGGCGCTGGTGAGAACGACCGCGCGAACCTCGGGATGTTCGAAACGGATGCGCTGCAAGGCGTCATGCAGTTCGATATCGACGCCGAGATCATACGAGTTCAGCTTCAGTTTGTATCCTGGGCGCAAACCACGGTCTTCCTGCACGTCCAGGCTCAGCGTCGCTACCGGGCCGGCAATGGCGAGCCGCCAATGCGCGTACTGGTCCGGTCGGGTCTGGTAATCGACGAGCGGTCCGCTCCGCGCCGTAGACGACGCTTCAACTGCGGGTTCCATGTATTTCCTCCTTCAAAAGTTCGCTGGCACTACCGACGCGCCTGCGCAGCCAAGATGGCTGCGCCACCCCCTTGCCTGGCGGTTTTGGCTAGTGGCACGGGCTTCTAGCCTGTGCGCGCCTTGTCAACAGACTTTTGGCAACCTACTTAAAACCTCACCAATAAGTGTTTGTTTTCTTACGTTTTACACTTTCCCTCTGACTAATTGTCGTAACGAGGCAAGGCAGTCTTCCACTGTCCGTCCGGAGGTATCGACGATGGAGTCGGCCCGGCGGTAGAAAGGTTCACGCGCGGCAAGAATACGCTGCAGGTCTTCCATTGCTTCGGCCTGGCCGGCCATCGGTCGCAAGTCGCCCTGTGCCAGTACCCGCGCCATATGTTCTTCGGGCTTGGCTTTCAGCCACACCGTGTGACAATGGGCGAGCAGCAAAGCGAAGGTGTCGTCTTCAGACACCACACCGCCACCGACGGCGATGACCGCACGCTCGTGTTCCGTGAGCATTCTTTCTAAGCAGCGACGTTCAATGCGTCGGTACCCGGACTGTCCGTATAAGGGGAACAACTCACTGAGCGGCAAGCCGGTTTCTTGCTCAATTTCGCGGTCGAGTTCAATGAACGGTACCTGCAAATCTTTCGCCAGCAGGCCTCCCAGGGTAGTCTTGCCCGCGCCACGCAAGCCAAGCAGGGCGATGCGTTTACGCTGGGCCGCGTCCGCCTGGCCGAATTCCCGTGTCAGACGAAAGATCACGTCCTCCAGGCGATGAGGAGGTAATTGGTTCAGGAAGCGCTGGATCAAGCGCTGTGCCGCCGCACCCTCGGGCGCGGGCGTCAAAATGTCGCTGAGAGTAACATTGAGTGCAGAGGTAATACGGCGCAGCAATATGATCGAGACGTTCCCATCCCCAGCCTCCAGCTGGCCGAGGTAACGTTCGGAGACATTTGCTTCTCGGGCGAGGAGTTTGCGCGTCAGACCGCGCCGCTCACGCAGTTCGCGCACCCGCTTGCCAAACGCCGCGAGAAATTGGGTATCGGCGGCTGAGAGTTCGTCAGCGCCCGTCGAGGGCGAAGTCTTTGCCGTCGAGTCCGATTGGGTATACATGTTGGCCATCATGCTCTGAGCCATACTAAGAATGAAATTGACAGGCATTATATTGCTCGTTTCTTACGTAGTCAAGTAATATTTTGCCTTTTTATGAATTTTAATGCTTTTTATTTTCATAGATGGGTACTATGTTGCCTGTATGAGGCCTAGATGATAGTGACTGACTTTGCCGCAATGTTAGACTTTATCGCAAATAACAAGCTTGCCCGTGTCACACTTCTTGAGCCTTTTCGCCCCGGAGGGGCGGCTGACTGTAGCCCAGGGCGTCAGCCCTGGGACACCAAACCCCTACGAGTCTCCTCTCAGCCCCGGAGGGGCGGAAGACCTCAAGACGGTTGTTTTCTCACGCCCCTCCGGGGCTCCGGTCGCCGTGTGGTCCTGCTCCGGCCCCACGGCTGGCGCCGTGGGCTACCTCCTCACGCCCCTCCGGGGCTTTATTTCGGATGAAGTCTGTTATGTAGTTTGCTTTAGACGGCGTAATATAATCGTC
>JACQEL010000048.1 GCA_016200595.1 Deltaproteobacteria bacterium | reverse complement strand
AGTTCCCATGATGTATTAATATAGACGAAACACTGTCTTCTTTAGTTGAAAATCGCGGAAAGAGAAAGGAAGGAAAAGCTCGAGCAAAGAGTCCCGCTGGGCGTGGCGCGTTGGCACGCGCACGTCAATATCTGCCTGCCGCCCCGCGGGCAGGGACAACAGGCAGACTGGACGAAGTTTGGTTTCCGGGGCTCAATCGCTACTGCCGGGGAATGTGAGCGAGCGGGAGGACGTTTCTGGCCGCAGATCTTCGGCTGGATGATTCACGTCTACCCTTTCGAGACGACACCGGAAAAGATCTGGAATCAGGAACAAGGAGAGGGGTTAGGGATCGGGGGTCAGGGGTCAGTGAAAACAGCAACAAAGGGCACCGGTATCACCTCCCGATCTCTGCTCCCCGACCCCGAGTTCCTAGAGTAATTTGCCTTTGGCCGAGCCCTGGGAGCGTGACCATCTTGGTCGCTTTGTCAAGCGGGCGGGATGCCTACGCTCCCAGAGGAGGACCCATGCGAGTGACAACCGTTGTAGCTCTGCCTACGCCGCTTTTGGCAAAGGAGTTGGTATAGCTGTAGTGCGCTCTGCTTGCTGGTCTGCTTTCCGGGTATCATGGACTGCGACGGCACCTACGATACCCAGGATACTCAAGCCCGCGACCACTACCAGGCCCACGAAAAGTGGGGTGAAGTCGGTAGTCATATCGAGGATGTTGTTGGAAACTGCTGCCGAGAGTGACAGTGCAGAAGAAAACATCTGTCCACCTCCTAAAAAGATTGCGCATTGTCTGCGCTCGTACACTTCTCTTCGCAAGAGGCGGGCCAGAGTGTGGATCTACGCATTTGCCGCGAAAATTCAGGCTCCGGCGAAGATTTCGCTCGGGGTGCTCTCCGGGTGATGTCTTATTTTCATCCGGGTCTCTGTCCTATTTTACATAGATCGGTTTCTTCAGCAGCAGCAAAAGCAACAGCGCAGCCACATTGAGTCCTGCACTCAAGATAAACGCCGCGCTGTAATGGCCAGTGACACTATAGATGTACCCGGCGATCAACGGACCAAAAGCGGCAGGAGAGCCCGCCAGAGCGAAAATAAACCCCACGATCGCCCCGACCGCGGTCCGCCCATAGAAATCGCCCACAATCGCCGGAAAAAGCGCCGTCGCCCCACCATAGGAAAAGCCGAACACCGCGGCAGCCGGATAGAGCGAGGCCCAGCCGGTAGCAAAAATGAACCCCACAAAGGCCAGGGCTTGCAACAAGAGGCACAACCCGAGCGCCGGGATACAACCCAAACGGTCAGATATCGGCCCTAATACGAGCCGCCCGGCAAATCCGGCTAAGCCGATCAGGCTAATGGTCATGGCTGCACGGACAGGCGGGATACCGAGGTCCACGGCAAATGGCACGATGTGAACCATAGGCATAAAAACGACTAACCAGGTCAGGGTAAAGATAACGTTGAGCAACCAGAAGGTCGAGGTACGTTTTGCCGAAGCCAGCGTCCACTCTTCGGCGAGTGCTCCACTTGCCGTCGTTTTCACCGGGAGCGGTTCTAGCGGTCGTCGTCCATCCGGGTACAGGTTCATTTTTTCGGGGTCACGGACAACAAACGAGGCACACAAACCCACAACTCCCACACCGAGCAGGCCCAGGATCAGGTACGTACTCCGCCACCCGTAGGTGGAGATCAAGGCTGCCACGAGCGGAGGAAAGAGAAAATTGCCGAAGCTCGCCCCACTTGATGTGATGCTTAAGGCCAGACCGCGCCGTTGCGTGAACCAACGGATCACCGTGGCATTACACGGTACGTACGCAGCGCTCATCCCGGAAGCGGCAATGAGCCCAAGAAATAGGTAGATCTGCCATAACGCCTGGACTCGGCTCATCAACACAATGCCGCAGCCCAGTAGACAACCGCCTACCGTCAAGACGACACGCGGCCCCCAACGATCAGTCAAGCGACCGGTCACCACTCCCAAAGCGCTGTACACAAAAACGTAGAGGGAATACGGCAGGGAAAGACTCGCGCGATCCCAGCCGGTGTCGGCGGAGATAACCGGCAGGAACACCCCAAAAGTGAACTGAATGCCGTAGGCGACGCACAGAATAGTAAACGTGCAAGCGACAATGATCCAGCCATAAAAAATTCCACCTCGGACGGCTGCTACCTGAGCCGCCCCTGCTTTGCCACTTGCCATTCCCAACCTGTCCATCGGAAAAAATTAAGAGGGAAAAATGAAACGCAGAAAATGAGAAACTTTTAACTCTTCACTCATCACTCTTCACGCTCTAAATTGCCCTGCTCAGCTTACCACAGACACTGAAGAGATACGCTGCGCATCACCTGCACGTCAAGATAGGAATCGACGATCACCCAGGGAAAAAATGAGGGAGTGAGGCTGGGCTAGGTGGTTGCAAAAGGGGTGATCATCAGGAAAAGTATTGAGGTTTGGTACGGGATTAAACAAAGCAGGAATGAGGAAAAAATGGCAAAGAGTAAAACATTATTGCTGGGTGGTGGTGCCCTGCTGTTGGCTGTCACTGCCGCAGCATTTTTCCTAGTTCCCCAGAAGCAGTCCTCTGTCCGCGCCACAAAGCCAGCGCCGAGTCAAGCAGAGCCGGAGGAGGGATTAGAAGCGGTAAAGCAGAGAAAGGCAGCAATAGGGACAGAATTAGAAGCTGCGAGAAAGCAGAAAGCCGATATAGAGGCAGAGATAAAAGCAGAGCCCGGGCCTACAGGACAAAAAAAGAAAGAGCTAGCAGAAGCGCGAAAAGCCGCAAGGAAGAAGATAGCGGAACTGAAGGCGGAGATGAAAACAACGAAGCAGCGAATAGCAGAGTTAAGAGCGGAAGAGCGGGACGGGTGAGTGCTCCTATTCTCAGCCTTGATAGAGAACACTCATTTTGTGACAGTTACCTTGCCAGACACCCCTTTACCTTCTCCCTCCCCCGTAAGAGCAATGGCATTACGTTAGCACGGTCTCTGGTGGGCCGCGGCCCTTCGACTTCGCTCCGCTACGCTCAGGACGAACGGGGTGGGGAAACTCGTGGAACATTTGCAGTTCGTGCTGAGCCCTACGGGAGAATGCTTGGACTGGAACTACAGCCGCCGATGCGTGAGGCACGGCAACTCCCTCCTGACCTTTTCCAGATAGTCGCGGTCGATTTCCGCGGTGATAAAGCATTCTTTATCTGCTGCGCGAGCGATCACTTTGCCCCAGGGGTCGATAATCATCGAGTTGCCGTAGTCGGCGAAGCCGTGGGCATTTTTGCCGATTTGGTTAGGCGCGATGAGGTAGGCCTGGTTTTCGATTGCCCGCGCGCGCAACAACGGTTCCCAATGAGCCGCACCGGTGGGGAAGGTAAAAGCCGAAGGAACGAAGATGACCTCCGCACCGCGGTCGGCCAAACCTCGGTACAATTCAGGAAATCGCAGATCATAACAAACCGACAGACCAAAGCCCCCAAGAGGAGTATTACACGCGACGAGCGCCTGACCCGGTTTCTTGGTATCGGATTCCTTCACCCGCACCTGGCCCGGGATGTCGACATCGAACAGGTGGATCTTGCGGTAGTGGGCGAGAATCTCACCCTGAGGACTTAACAACAGACTGGTATTGTAGGAGCGGGCCTCGTCGCTCTTTTCCAGGAACGAGCCGGCCAGAAGGTACACCTGATGCTGGCGTGCCAGCTCGCGTAACCGTTCCGAAGTGGGGCCAGGGATAGTTTCGATTTGAGCCGGCTCTTCAGCTCGGGGTCCACGCCAAGCGAAAACCTCAGGCAAAACGATGAGCGAAGCTCCACGTTCTGCAGCCAAACGGACAAAGGTCGCGGCTTTCTCCAGGTTTTCTTCTTTCGACGACGAAGCAGTCATCTGCACTGCGGCAGCCAGGTAGGATCGCATAGAGGTTCCTCCTGAAGCGAACACTAACGAAGCACTGAGGACGGGTCAAGGCGAGAAGGGGGAGGCTAGCACTCTGTCAATCTCCAAAGTTTAGGTGATTCCCCGTAGCCTGGATGGAGCGGAGCGGAATCCAGAATCTCCCTGTAACGGTGCTCCCGGAGTGCACTTCGTTTCATCCGGGCGACAAGAATGGTGGGAAGAGCCTTTGTAGGGTATGCAGCTCCTCACTTGTCCAGCGCGTCTGCAAGCGCCCGCAGCAGTTGCGCCCCATCGCCTCGCCAAGCACTGCCATGCATACAAGCGAGCGTGGTAGGCTGCGTAGCCGCGAGTCGCTCAAGCATGGCACGACTGTTCTTAGCATGTGCATAATAGTCTAAGCCCGCACGCATCGCCTCGCTCGGTCCGAGGATGTCCGATTCGGTGAGCGGCGGGAGGTCGGCGCCACCCTGGGTAAACAGGTCGCCGCAGAGAAAAGTGCGGGTGTGTTGCTCCATGAGAAAGCCGCACTCCCAAGCGTGTGGAAGGTGGGGTGTGTCGAGCCATTGCACGAGGTGGGTGCCGAGCGAGAGCGTCTCTCCATCCGCCAAGACGCGCGGTGGTCGGTCAGCGAAATCCTCAATCGAGGTCATGGCCGCAATCCGGCCACAAACAGGGACGGACTGAGGAGCGACGGCAAGCCATTGATTAAGGGCACCACACTCATCGGCTTCAAAATGGGAAAACGAGATATAGCGGAGTCGCTCAACCGGCAGCACCCGGGCAACCGCTTCGCAAATGGCAGGAAACGCCTTGCGCAGACCGGTATGAAAAAGGAGCGGCGCATCAGCGACAACCAGATATTGGTTAAACGAAAATCCGCCCGGCACCACACTTGGTGGCACCGGCGTACTGATCCGGTAAATATGATCGGCGATCTCGTCAATGGTTGTGCCAGATTGGGTAGTAGCCATGGATCCCCCCCTTCTACTTTCTCCCGGTGGTCACAATAACTGCGAACTCTTTCTGCGTCAGTGGCATGACCGAGAGCCGCCCTTGTTTAATCAGCGCAATATTCTGCAAGCGTTTGTCCTTTTTCAGGTCGTCCAAAGACACCGGGGTTGCCAGCGTCTCAAGCGGCTCGATATCAACGGCCACCCAACGTGGATCATCGGTCGTGGGATCTGGATAGGCCTCTTTGATCACGCGCGCAATCCCGACGACCTCTAACCCTTCGTTGCTGTGGTAGAAAAGTACTGCGTCATCTTTCCTCATCGCCTGGAGATTGTTGCGTGCTTGATAGTTTCTCACACCGTCCCAATAGGTCCGGCCATCTTTCAGCAATTGTTGCCAGGGATATTTATGCGGTTCGGATTTAACCAACCAGTAATTCATACGTGTCCTTACGCCTCCCCTTTGCCTTTCCTGATATGGATCTCTATAAATCTGAGTCCTGAGTCCTGAGTGCTGAGTCCTGAGACTAAATCAAACCACCAGAGATTTGTACACTCGTGTATTTGAGCCCGAAGGCCGTAGCGTGCGCCATGCGCACGAAATAAGGCGGAGGGCAGAAGCGACGTGCGCATAGCGCACGCTACATCGAGTGTGCCAATGTTGCGTGGTGCGAGTTAGTTGTTTGTCTCTCACTCAGCACTCAGCACTTTGCACTCAGCACTGATACTCAGCACTGATAAAGGAGGGTCATAGTATGCCGCAAGCCAGCCGTCCAGAGTACCGGATAAAAGTGGAGAAAAATGTTCCGGCCAAGATGCGCGATGGCGTGACACTCTACGCCGACGTTTACCGCCCTGATGCCGAAGGGCGTTTCCCGGTGATTTTGTTGCGCCTGCCGTACGGTAAGGAAATGGCCAGTGATTTTGGTGATCATGAATTTTTCCCAGCGCGGGGTT
>JACQEL010000868.1 GCA_016200595.1 Deltaproteobacteria bacterium | reverse complement strand
GATCCCAACCCGCTCTACTATGATGAGAATGTCGCCAAAGCGGAGATCGGTGGCGTGATGCCGCCGCCCACCTTCCTCATGACTCTGGCCCATTGGGACGAGGGTGAAGGCCGGCCGCATGTGCAGATGGACCTGCGTCGCGTGCTGCATGGCGAACAGGAGTTTGAGTACCTCAAGCCGATCCATGCGGGGGACGTGCTCACAGCTGTGACCAAGGTCACCGATGTGTATGCAAAAACCGGTGGCCGGGGCGGGACCATGACTTTTGTGGTCATGGACACCGAATTTACTAATCAGAAAGGTGAGAAAGTGGCCATCTCCCGTGGGGTCACGATCGAAACCGGACAGGTAGTTGCCTCATAAGGAGGAATATCATGGCGCGTAAGAAATTGTATTTCGAAGACGTTAAAGAAGGGGATGAGCTACCGTCGTTCACTGCGGCAAATCTCACTCGCACCGACTTTGTGAAATACGCCGGCTCGTCCGGGGATTTCAACCCTATCCACCATGACCAGACCTTCGCTGAGACCGCGGGCAATCCCACCGTCTTTGCCATGGGCATGATGAACGCGGGTATTCTCAGTCGCCTCGTAGCTGATTATGCGGGTATCGAGAACGTGCGCAAATATCGGGTACGTTTCGCTACCCGCGTGTGGCCTGGCGATTCGGTAACGTGCAAGGGGAAGGTGACGAAAAAGACGGTGGAGAACGGCGAGAAGATCATTGAGGGCGAGATCGCGGCTCTCAACCAAAAAGGCGAGGTTGCTATTCAGGGCAGTTTCCGGGCGGCTCTACCGTCGCGGGGATAGCTCCTGCGCTTTCTCTGGCAGCCAGTCAGGGACGGCCAAGTCGCCGTCCTTTTCACTACTCAGCCAACAGTCGTAGGACAAATGCCGCCATCAGTAGTAAGACAATTTCCCATGTTTTCGGAGAGGCTGCGAGGGTGGCGAATTCCTGCGGTGTCATGGGTTCCTCCTTGCTTACCACTGATCACGTGGTAAGCGTCTCAAGCGGCAATTTTGAGCGGCGGGCGGGCGGCGCCGACGCGCCGGCGCTTCTTCTGCGGCCCGGGCGGCTGCTGACGCCAGCGTTTAAGTCCCATACGAATATATTCTGGATCCAGCCCGAGGACTGCACAGATGTTCACAAAAGAGAACGGCCAGTTATAGTCATTAGTGAAAAACCACGCCTCAGCCTCTCGGGCCAGGCGCTGGACCCGTCGTCCGCTGCTAACCGCTTGTTTCTGAAAGCACCCCAGCGCATCTTCGAGCACCGCGCGCATCAAGGCGATTTCTCCACGCGAGGTGTCGAGCCCTGCCGAGGAACCATAGAATTGTACTGGCAGGATGACACTGCTCGAAAGTATTTGGCTTGCTACTCCTGGGTCGGACGTGAGGAAGGGGCGAGCCGAGGGTTGCCACGATTTATTACGCTGCATAGTCCGTAATGATGGTGCCATAGAATTCTCTCTTGCCCTTAAAACAATCGACAGCGAAAAAAGTTCCGTTTCGCAGTCTTGCTAAATCTTACGGAGCATATCCGAAAACGGACTGTCCGTAGTTTACACTCTGGTCAGTTAGACGAGATAATAAGACCTTCATTCATCTACAACCGAAGAGTTCAGGAGGAGAACTATGGCGAATTTCTCTACGGGCAATGTACAGGCGCATGGCATCGATTTTCACTATGTGGAATTGGGATCGGGTCCGCTGGTGCTGTGCTTACATGGATTTCCCGATAACGCCTTTACTTATCGTTATCTTCTGCCTGCCTTAGCCGGGGCTGGGTTTCGCGCAGTAGCCCCGTTTATGCGTGGGTACGCGCCCACCAGTCGGCCGCCAGACGAACGGTATCAGTCGGTCCTGTTAGCCCAGGATGGAGTAGCGTTAATTTCAGCGCTAGGAGCGGAGCACGCGTTCGTGGTCGGACACGATTGGGGAGCGCTGGCTACTTATGGTGTTGCTGCACTCGCACCCGAGCGGGTACGAAAGATTGTGACTCTGGCAGCCGCCCATCCTGCGACCCTGCTCGGTGCCTTGGCCACTAACTATGACATGATCAAAGGAGGTTGGCACGCGTATTTTTTTCAGATGCCTTTTGCCGAACAGGCAGTGGCGGCCAATGACTACGAGTTCCTCGAGCGTTGGTGGCGCGATGCTTCACCAGAATACGATCTGCCCCAAGAAATTAGTGAAAGTGTCAAAGAGACCTTTCGCCGGCCCGGCGTAGTCACTGCCGCGCTTAATTATTACCGTCATACAATGAACCCAGCTAATCGCGACCCAGCCCTGGCTGCGCTGCAAGAAAAGGTGACAGCTACACCTACTCCGGTTCCTGTCCTGGCATTCCATGGCACCAAAGACCGACCTGGCCGTTTAGCGGCATTCGAGCAGATGGATCGGTTCTTCGCTGCTGGACTGGAAAAAATTATTCTCCCAGGCGCTGGCCACTTCCTGCATTTGGAAAGACCGACGGAGGTCAACGCGAAAATTGTAGAGTTTCTTAAGGCCTAAGTAGCCGAGAAAATCGGCGATAACCTGGAAGACGGTCGATCGCTATACCAGAACTCAACTGGCTCTATCTCTCGTCATTCTTTGATGTGATCGGCGTAAGCCATCACATACTCGGACGATGGAGGAATTTGCTTCACCACATCGAGCAAGGTGCCACTCGGGTCGCGCAAGAGAAAATGACGTTGCCCCCAAGGTTCATCTTGCAGTTCGAGCACCATTTCCTGTCCCGCTTCCCGTAATCTTTCATAGAGGGTATCGACGTCGCTGACCTCGATGGTCATGCTCATGCCCTGTCCATTAAACGCAGAACGCAGAGGAAACGGTTGAGAAGTCAGATCGGGACTCATAAACACGATTTCCAAGGGGGCTCCCCCATCGACGCGCGGGGCATGCAGCTGCACATACCAGTCCGCGTCGAAGACGACGTGGAATCCCAAGTGTTGCACGTAGAAGTCTCGCGCGGCGACCAGCGCCGAGGTGATAATGACCGGGAACAGGCTGCGGTGTTGCATGCCAAGATCTTCCTTCCTGCGGTGTTGTGGCGTCAGAAAAAGGAGAAGAAAAAGCGAAAACAAATATACCGGGGAAATACAAATCGGTCAAGCTGTAATCAGCTAGAAAAAGGCATTCCAAATACAACCCGGGATTCCTGGCCGACGCGCCCTGGATTCCGCGGAGCCTGTCCTGAGCGAGGTCGAAGGGCTTCATCCAGGCTCACCTCTCACCTTATATTGCGATGAAACAACATTAGTGAAAGTGGAAATGCGGCCCGAGCCGAGCCGCGACCATGCGGGAGTGGTCAGGTGGCAGCAGTTCTCATTATGGATAGAAATGAGCCAGCGCAGTAGGCCGGGATAAGGCCGCAGGCCGTTCCCGGCGCTCAGAGAGCCGGAAACGCTTCGCTTATTCCGGCCTACCCGGGGTCTCGACAGGTTAAAATGAGAATTGCTTGCCAGGTGACCGCTTGCTGACGCGTGCGGCTCAGTATCATAGAGGACACCGGCGAGTGCAAATCGCCCTAAATCTCGACTGACCAGGGATTGGCTTTCTCCGGGCTTCTTTTGGGCATCCGCTGCTAACCGTTGGAGATTATTATGCCCATGCCCCTGAGGCCTGCGATTGATACCCCAACGAGCGGTAGACTGCGTCAATCAAGCTCTGCCCACGCGGGTTAAGACCGGCACCAGCGCCCATCTTGTTCATTGTGTACCCGAAAGACATCTCGGCTCTGGGGTCAGCAAACCCAATAGAGCCGCCAAATCCGGCATGGCCGAAGGCGTCTTCGGAGAGAATGACACTATCTTGTTGGCCGCGCGGCTGCCTGCGGTTGTCCATGGACTTCATGAACCCGAGCGAGAATCGAGTGGGGACGAGAAGTGAAGTGTCCTGGCCAGTTGCCGAGGAGACTGCGGCCATCCGGGCAAGGATGTCTCGGCTGACCACGTTTTTCCCTCCGCAAGCCAACGGGGCATACATGCCGGCCAGTCCACGCGCGTTGGTGATACCACCTGCTCCGCCAATCTCAGCGGCATGAGCAGCCCGCGAGTCATAATCTGGACGCGTCATGTAGCCGCCGGTGTTGAGAAACAGGAGCGCTTGAAGAGAGGAGGGGTTTGCCATCGCTACGAAAAACGGGCTTTCGGTATCCGGTTCCCCGGGAATCATCGGCGCGACCCGCGGGTCCATCTGGTCCGGCAGTCCAATCCAGAAATCGAGTCCCAGCGGTCTGGCCACCTCGTCCTGAAAGAAGGTGCCCAGTGACTTCCCTGCTACTCGCCGGACAACTTCTCCTACCAGCCAGCCAAACGTGAGGCCGTGATAACCGTTGCGGGTGCCGGGCTGCCAAAACGGCTCTTCTTGCCCAAGCGCAGCAACTACGATCTCCCAATTATAGAAGGCGCCCTCAGGCAGAGGTTGGCGCAGCGCAGGTAAGCCCGCCTGGTGATTCAGGAGCATTTTGACCGTGATGTGCGATTTGCCCGCCTGAGCGAAAGTGGGCCAATACTTTGCCACCGGCGCGTCGAGATCCAATAGACCGCGCGAAGCCAGGATATGCGCGCAGAGTGCGGTTGCTCCTTTGGTACACGAAAACACGAGACCCACCGTGTCCTCTGTCCATGGTGTACCGGTATCAACACGTGCCGTACCTCCCCACAGGTCCACCACCCTCTGCCCACGCATGGTGACACAAACCGACGCACCGACCTCGCCACGTTGAGAGAAATTACGCTCGAACTCTTGCCGTACGGCGTGAAATTTTGCCTCGCACACTCCCTGGATGTTCATTTTCTCTCTCCTTTTTCCTGCCAAGTGACTTTCGAGGTCTTAGCAATCAGCCGTCAGCGCCCCTTCCACTGCGGCTTGCGCTTCTCCGCGAATGCCCGCGGCCCTTCCTGGGCATCTTCACTGCGGTAGACATGATCAAACAGATGCCGTGCTGCCTCGAGCCCAGCCCCCCGGCCCATGTCGGTCGCCAGGTACACCATTTCCTTGGCCGCCGCCACCGTCAACGGCGCATTCTCCGCGATCGTTTCGGCGATCTCCAGCGCCTTAGGCATGACCTGATCCGCCGGAACGACATGGTTGACGAAGCCGATCTCATACGCGCGCTGCGCGGTAATCGGATTGCCCGTCAGGAGAATCTCGAGCAGTATCTTTTGCGGGATCATATTGGTTAACGGCACAGCCCACGGCATGCCCCGGCCGACTTTCGCCTCAGTGATAGCAAAGCGCGCGGTCTGGGATGCGACGACAAGGTCACACATCTGCACCAGCGCCCAACCGCCCGCGTAGGCCACCCCGTTCACCGCCGCAATCACCGGCTTGGTCACTTGCGTGTTCACGTTGAGAGTTGATAGGAAATTGCGGGGCAGGCTCCCCAGCTTCTTTACCGCCATCTCTTTGAGGTCCGCCCCCGCACAAAAGGCCTGGTCCCCAGCGCCGGTGAGGATGGCTGCACGCGCTTCTCTATCATTCGCGAAACGCTCCCACGCTTCTGCCAACCCTTCGCGGACACCCTGGTTGATGGCATTGCGTGCCGCAGGGCGGTTAATCATGATGACTGCCACCCGTCCGCGGTTCTCGTAGAGGATCTCTTCCGCCATCGCTGTCTCCTTTGTTCGTTCGTGATTTCCGGTGATAAAGGAATCTGTTCCCTAACGCGCAGGAACGCAACCCCCAGATGTGGCAGAGCCACAACCACCCGGCATACCCAGGCGGAGCCTGTGCCTGAGACAGACCTCAAGTTTAGATAGAAGCAGAGTACTGGAACTTCCCCGCTTTCTCTTTCGATTTCTTCTTGTCTTTTGGGTCCTACTTGGAGTAGAGTGACCCCTGCTCTGCAGGCTCATACGATCCCAAAGGAGGGAACCCTATGCTTGAAGGCGCTTTGTCTGGTCTCAAAGTTGTGGAATTGAGCGAGCGCGTGGCCGGTCCGTTCTGTACAAAAGTCATGGCTGATCTCGGTGCGTCGGTCATCAAGCTGGAAAAGCCTGGCACTGGTGATGTCGCGCGCAGTCGCGGCCCTTTCCCCGACGATGAGCCGCATCCTGACCGTAGTGCTCTCTTTCTGTATCTCAACACTAACAAACTTGGCGTGACTCTTGACCTCGGCAAACCCGCAGGAGCCACACTGTTTCACGAGTTAGTAAAAGATGCGGACATTCTGGTAGAAACCCAAACCCCTGATTTCCTCGCTAGTTTAGGCTTAGGCTTTACCAGCTTACACGCCCGCTATCCGCGGCTCATCATGACCTCGATCACGCCCTTCGGGCAGACCGGTCCTTATAAAAACTACAAGGCGTACAATCTCAACTGCTTCCACACCGGCGTGGTAGGCTATGAAACTCCTTTCAACTTCGTCACCGATCCCGAGAATGAGCCTCCTATCAAAACCGGTGGGCAG
>JACQEL010000867.1 GCA_016200595.1 Deltaproteobacteria bacterium | reverse complement strand
GGTGAGAGTGATATCCGCAAGTGGATTATCGAAAACGACTGGCTTGAAGCCGTCGTCGCCCTGCCTGAGCAGATGTTCTACAACACTGGCATCGGCACCTACATTTGGATCGTTACCAACCGGAAGGAAAAACGTCGTCGCGGGAAGATCCAACTCTTTGATGCACGCGAGATTTATATGCCGATGCGGCGCAGCTTGGGCGACAAGCGACGTAAGATCGGCAATGGAGAGGACGGCGAGCCGGACCAGATAGCAGATATCGTAAGAGCTTACGGCTCGCTGGAGGAATGGCGGCTGGCGGAATGGTTCGATCGTAACGATAAACGTTTGGGTTTTGCTCTTTTATCCCCAGGCCAGTCTACCCCCTTTGTTCCCGAAGGCGCTCGCTTGGAGATCAATGCCATCTCTCGGCTCTTCGACAACGCCGACTTCGGTTACACCCGTGTCACTGTCGAGCGTCCATTACGGCTGTGTTATCAGATGGGCGCAGATCGTAAGGCGCATTTCATCGACACCTGTCTGCGGCTACGCTCGCAAATAGATACCAAACACAATCCTCTTTTCCCCGACTCCGGCACGCACCTGCTTGCTGACATGGAGGCCATTGAGAAGGAACTTGGCCAAGAACCTCATTTTGACTGGAACGAGGTCTGGTTCTGTGTCCAGAGCATTCTTAATAAGCGCAAATCCAAATGGATGGCGCCTGAGCAAAAGCTTTTCCGAGATGTTTTCACCGAGATTAATTCTGCTGCGGCTCCCGTCATCCTCAAACGAGGTAAGTCTGGGGAAGAAAAGCATTTAGGTCAGGCCAGTAACGGCAAGATCCCCCAGAGTGAGATGAATCGTCTCTGCGGCTTATTCTCCGATCCGACCGGCAAAACGAAAGACTTGGTCCAATACGAACCAGACACGAGATTGCGAGACTTTGAGAATATTCCGCTGAAGGAAGACATTGTCGAATATTTCATCCGCGAAGTCCTGCCTCATGTGCCTGACGCGTGGATGGATCGTAGCAAGGACAAAGTAGGCTACGAGATCAACTTCAACCGCCACTTCTACTGCTACCAGCCGCCACGTCCACTGGAAGCGATTGATGCCGACCTCAAGAGAGCTGAGGAGGAAATCGTTCGGCTGCTCAGAGAGGTGACAGCGTGAAACTCCCAGTTTACCAGAAATACAAACCCAGTGGCGTCGAATGGCTTGGAGACGTGCCAGTGCATTGGGAGAAGATGCGGCTTAAATTTGCTTGTACTGGAATTCGAACCGGTGGAACCCCGTCACCGGAATACATGGACAACGCTGATGAAAAAACAGTCGCGTGGTTCACGCCCGCTGATTTCAGAGAATCTCTCGAACTGAATGAATCGTCTCGAAAGATTACTTCTGAAGCCATTACCGCAGCAGAAGCACCTCTATTCCCAGCAGGTACAGTTTTCGTCGTCGGAATTGGCACTCTTGGCAAGGTGGGTTTCTGCAACCAGCCAGCTTCGGCCAATCAGCAGGTGAACGCTCTTTTACCGCATCCTGGGACCGATTCTAGATTCCTCGCTCTACTGCTCTCTATCTATGACGAGCACATGCGGGCACTCGCGAACAGTGCAACGCTACCGATTCTAAACCAGCAACGAATGGGGGATATTGCTATTGTTCTTCCTCCGCTCCTGGAACAACGTTCCATCGCGGACTTTTTGGAGCGCGAAACAGCGCGCCTTGAAGCGCTGATGAAAACGAAGGAACGGCTACTGGAGTTACTGGCAGAGAAGCGCAGTGTGCTCGTCACCCGTGCCGTGACCTGCGGCCTCGACTCCGACGCACCCGTCTGCGACTCTGGTCTGCACTGGCTAGGCAAAATCTCGGCGCATTGGCGAATCGAACGCGCCAGATGGCTCTTCAAGGAGCGTGACGAACGTTCGGAGACCGGCGAAGAAGAGATGCTTACAGTTTCTCACATCACTGGCGTTACCCCGCGCTCAGAAAAAGATGTGAACATGTTCGAAGCTGAGACAACTGAGGGCTATAAATTGTGTTATCGAGGGGATTTGGTGATCAATACATTGTGGGCATGGATGGGTGCGATGGGGGTTTCGCCAATCACTGGAATTGTTAGCCCAGCCTACCATGTCTACACCCCAAGCCAGGAACTCCTGGGGGACTATGTAGATGCGTTGGTCCGCACCCCAAACTTTGCCAGAGAAGTGACCCGATACTCCAAAGGCGTCTGGTCATCTCGTCTGCGCCTCTACCCCGAAGGATTTTTCGAGGTCTTTCTCCCAGTTCCTCCACTTCCCGAACAACGCGCCATCGTCGCGCACATCGCGACAGAGACGGCCAAGCTGGATGCCTTGCGCGAGGCGACAAAGCGAACGATAGGACTGCTGAAGGAACGCCGTGCCGCTCTCATTGCCGCGGCGGTGACCGGCAGAATTGCCATACCCGAGAACACGGAAGATAATTTGCCTGGAGGCAGGCATGAGAATTGACCGGCTCACTGTGCAGAACTTCAAGAAATTCACGGAGCAGACCTTTACGCTGCATCCGCAGTTCACATTGTTGGTCGGCGAGAACGGCTCAGGCAAGACCGCCGTGCTTGACACTTTGGCGGTCAGTCTGGGGATATGGCTCGTCAAAGCGCCGGACACAAGCTTGTACAATAGCGGCCGCAACATTCTCAAAAAAGAGATTCGATTGGAGCCCTCCAGCGAAGGCGACCGCGTCCAGTTCCGGGAAAAGTTCCCCGTGCTTGTGCGGGCCACCGGGCAGCTTGGAGAACAGCAGAACGTGACCTGGGCTCGGCAGATCAAGCAAGGCGGCAGGCGGACGACGAATGCAGACGCCAAAGAGGCGCTCGACATCATCAAGGACATCTACCAGCGAGACGCGTCGGGCGAGTCAATTATTTGCCCGGTGTTGGCTTATTACGGCGCAGGCCGCGCGTGGTTGCCTTCCAACCAACGCCTGCCCGCCGAAGCGCAGGCTAACGGCGCAGCCCGGCGCTGGGCCGCCTTCTACGACTGTTTCAACGAACGTATCCGCTTTGACGAATTGCGCAAATGGTTTCATCGCGAGACGACGGCTGCCGGCAACCGTGGCGGGCGGATGCGGCCCGGTTTCGAGGTTGTCCGGCGGGCGGTGCTAGGTTGTGTGTCGCAGGCTGACGGGCTGTGGTTCGACCCCGACCGCGAACAGATCGTCCTTTCCATCGCAGGTCACGCGCAACCGTTCGACAACCTGAGCGCTGGACAGCGGATGATGCTGGCGCTGGTGGCCGACATTGCCATCAAGGCCGTCACGCAGAATGCGTTTCTGCTCCCACCCGACGAGCTTGGTCCGGAAGATGAACCGCTGCCGCGCCTGCTACAGCAAACGCCTGGGGTTGTGTTGATAGACGAACTAGATGTGCATCTACATCCTAAGTGGCAGCGCCATGTTATCGAAGACCTGCGCCGTACCTTCCCGAAAATCCAGTTCATCGGCACTACCCATTCGCTATTCCTGATACAGTCGCTGCGCTCAGGCGAGGAACTGATTCTGCTAGATGGTCAGCCACCTACAGCACAGGTAGCCGACAAACCGATTGAGGAAATCGCCGAGGGCATTATGGGGGTGTCTAATCCCCAGGTCAGTGTGCGTTATGAAAAAATGAAGGAGGTTGCTCGCCATTACCTGGAAACGCTGGAGCAAGCAGCGATAGCGCCGGAAGAAAAACTCGCGGCCTACAAACAGAGACTGGCCGAAGCGATTGCTCCTTATGCGGACAATCCGGCATTCCAGGCATTCTTAGAGATGAAGCGCGCTGCGAAATTAGGAGAATGAGCTAATGCGCCCAGTCCGCCGAGGCGCAGCGCCACAACCCGATGATTTCGACCCCTACAATGATGCCAAGCCGCATCTGGTGAGTCGTCTGGGGCTGTATTGCAGTTACTGCGAGCGCCGCATTGCGACCAATTTGGCCGTCGAACACATTCAGCCTAAGGATGGGCCGTATGGCCATCCGCACTTGATTGGACGCTGGGAGAACTTTCTGCTGGCATGTGTAAACTGCAATGCCGCCAAGCAGGCCAAGAACGTGATCCTCGCCAACGTGTTGTTGCCGGATCGGGACAACACGTTGGTAGTTTTCTCTTACTTACCTGATGGGACTGTGCAGCCTACCACTGCATTGGCAACAGCGCTCATGGGCAAGGCGAGTGACACGTTGGCGCTTACCGGTCTCGACAAGAAAATCAGT
>JACQEL010000866.1 GCA_016200595.1 Deltaproteobacteria bacterium | reverse complement strand
GTGTTGCCGGGCCTGATCGACATGCATGTACACCAGCCTCCTTTTGATGCGGAACTGTACGGGCTGCTCTTTCTCGCGCATGGAGTCACGACTGTTCGCAACACCGGAGACTTCAGTGGCACGATCCTCAAAAAGCGCCAGCAGATCCAGGACGGTGTGTATCCTGGGCCACGGATCTTTGCCTGTGGGCCGATCATTGATGGCGATCCGCCATTTTGGCCAGGCTCGCGCGTGGTCCGCACTGTGGCTGAAGCCCAAGCGGTCGTCGATGAAGTGGCCGCGGCAGGCGTGGATTGCGTGAAGGTCTACGGGCGTCTCACCGGTGAGCTGCTGGCCGCGATCCGTGAGGCCGCGGCACGGCATAAGTTGCCGGTCATAGGTCATATTCCTCTAGCGGTTCCCTTCGCAGAGGCTCATATCAAGGACGTTCAGCATCTGACCGGAGTGCCTTCGTACACCAACCGCCCGGAGACAGGTAAATTGGCGCAGTTTGCTGAGTGGGCGGCGGCTTGGCGGACCCTCGACGAGACCCGGATTAACTTCATCGTCCGCACTTCAGTGGAGCAAGCGTTGTTTCATACCCCGACGCTCGTCGTCTGGGCCCAGATGGGACGGTTGCGCGACTACTCTACCCTCCGCGATGACCCAACCGCCCAACTGCTACCACGGTGGTATCGAGAAGTGCTCTGGCGTCCGCGGGAGGCCGCTTTGCCGGCCGATGACGACCTCGGCGCAGCACTGCCCAAGATGAAGACCGTGGTACGACGCCTCCATAAAGCCGGAGTGCGGATTCACACTGGGAGTGACACGCCGAATCCCTTCGTGGTTCCGGGCGCAAGCTTGCACCAAGAGCTCCATCTCTTGGTTGAGGCAGGTCTCACACCCGAGGACGTATGGGTAGCGGCGACGCGTTGGCCAGGCGAGACCCTGGGCATGGCCAAATTGGGGACCGTCCAGGAAGGAGCGCCAGCGGATTTTTTACTATTCCGCGAAGATCCCACCCGTGACTTGGCCGCGCTTTCCACCCTGGAGGCAGTGGTGGCTCAGGGGCGGCTCTATCCGAAGGCGGTCCTTGAGGCCGCACTGGCGCGCCACCGCGAGTATTGCAACGGCTGGCTCTACGATCGGCTCTCGATGGTCTTTGCCCGGTGGTTGGTTTCAAGAACCGCTATAGACAAACAATAAGTGGCTATCCGAAAAATCCCCCCGCCAGCCGCTCCGCGTCTGTCGGCCCCTCCTTCGACTACGCTCAGGACAGGCTTTGGCAAAGGGGGCAACGAGGGCGCAGCCGAGCGGGGGATTTGTACAGCCCTGCGGCGCAACGAGATTGAGAGTTATTCGGATAGGCTCTAAGCTCCTCCGGCCTTAAAAGACCAGCCTACCGTCCTGTACCGCTCCGCGGCACCCGCCAGCACGCCGTGCTGGCCTGAGGGTAGCCGGGGGTTTCAACCCCCGGCTGGGGGAAGGTCAAGAAGAGGGGACGTCCGGCCGGAGCACGGCCCACGGCCCCCTCTCCCTAGCCCTCTCCCACAGCGGGGAGAGGGAATCCAAAGTTGGCATGACGGAAACCCGTGCCGTAATTGTGGCGATCAGTAATTAGGGTGTTCTGCGCAGAGCAGGGCTTATCGTCCGACGAAACGGCCCGGGCGCCGTTCGGCCACAGCGCGTATGCCCTCTTTGTGATCCTCCGTGCGTTGCAGCCGGTGCTGTTCTTTGGCCTCGTGGTCCGTAGCGGACTTGACCGCGGCGGCGAGCCCGGCGCGCATGGTGGCCCGTGTAGACTGCACGGCCAGCGGGGCATTCTCGGCAATTTCTTTGGCAAGTTCCACGGCTGCAGCACGGACGTTATCTTGATCGGTGAGGACTTCACCCAAGCCCCAGGCAAATGCCTCCTCGCCACTTATCCGGCGCCCGGTATAAAAGATCAGGTTGGCGCGCTGCCAACCGATGAGACGAGGTAGAGTGTAGGTCAGTCCGAAGCCTGGGTGGAAGCCCAGTTTGACGAAATTTGCCGAGAAGCGTGTTTCCGAGCAGAGCACACGGAAGTCCGGCACCAACGCCAGTCCGAAGCCACCACCAATGGCGGCGCCTTGAATAGCGCCGACGGTCGGCTTGCGGCAGGCGAAGAGCCGCACGGCTTCGGCGTACAAAGGATTCTGATTCTCGGCACTGCGCGTCTGTCGCTCGGCTTGGTCGCCCGGATTGTGGAAATTTGCGCCGGCGCAGAAGTGTTTTCCCGCCGCAGCCAGCACAATGGCGCGGCACTCTGCCTCCTGATCCAGCGTCTCGAACGCGTCGGCGAGGGAGCGAATAAGGTCGATGTCGAAAAAATTGTTGGGCGCCCGTTGTATCTCAACGGTTGCCACCTGGTCCGCGAGCGTGACTTCAACGTCTCCATAGCGTGTTTGCATGGCGTCTCTCCTCTCTGGCTTTCATTCTCGGTAATGGTTGCGTGGAAAAGCGACTCGGCGCTACAAATCCATCGGCAGTTCCAGATATTCGCGGTAGATAAAGTCGCGATGCTCCAGCAAGGCGGGTGTCGCGGCGGCGGCCACCACCGGATTGGTATTGGTAAAAAATGCCCGTAACGGCTCAGGGATCGGACACAGTTCAGGCGGCAGCGGTTTAATGAGAGCAGCGAAGGTTGCCCAGTAGATGTCTAAGGCAGAGAGTCGCTCGCCGATAAAAAACTTGCGGCCTTGCGCCTGCTGCTGGGCCAATCTGGTGCCGAGCAGCTGTAAGATCTGGGCCACCCGTTGGGGCGCGGCTTCGGCCACAGCCTGGCTGTAGCCGTATTTCCCACCCATGTAAGATGCAAACGCTCGTGCCGACTCCTCACTCTGCGGGTCGGAGAGTGTCGGGTGGAGCATCATCACTCGCCGGGTCCAGCCCAATCCATTTTCACCACACAACTCGTTACAGTAACCGAACATCAGGGCGCGATCCTCGGCGTTCTCGGGAATCAGCGCCGGTTGTGGCGCGATACGTTCTGCCAAATAGAGTTTCTCGATCCAGGTGCTGCGCGGACGCTCCTCGTTCCATACCGCCACCGGTGCGCTGCTTTGACTGGTCCACGCTTGCAATGCTGGATCATTTCCCGGCGCTTTGCCCACGCGGACATAGGGGATCTTTTTCACATGGCAGATGCCTTTGAAGGCTTCCGCCCAGGGGTTGGGACGCCCCGGGGGGAGCACGAGCCTCAGCCCAGACATCGTTTTGGCCCGTTCAATGTCGATATATTCCGCCATAGTCTTCCCTCCTCAGCAGAGCAGCAATGAGAGTAACATACCTTGGATAGAGCGTAGCGCAACCCGGGAACTCTGCTGGAAACACTCCGTCACGTATGGTCTAGTTGAACATCAATCCCAGTTGCTATAGGTTGCTCCCCCGCATCGTCAGTACGAACCAGCTGATTACCAGAGAGCCGAGAAGGAAATGTCTGATGGATAAGACTGCCTCGTCTACTGCCAGAACTGGAGCCATACTCGCTCATACCCTCACCATCTGTTCAGGGAGC
>JACQEL010000865.1 GCA_016200595.1 Deltaproteobacteria bacterium | reverse complement strand
TGAGCCGAGAACACGCTGACGGTCAGGGCAGTGGCGATAAGCAACGATATGGGAATGATCTGCGAGGCAAGGAATGGTAGGCGCACGCTATAGAACCGCAAAGCCTTCAGTGTATCGGCATGGAAGCGTGCGAACCATTGCAGTCGTTCGAGGATATCGACGAGCAGGTAGCCTATGAGAATCAAGGCGAAGGAAAGCAATAGTAGCTGTATATACTGACGGGCGACGTAGCGCTGGAGCAGGTATCTCTGGAAGCGGGGAAAACGGTCTGTACTGCGCTGCGGCTCTCGTACGAAATCCCTCTGCCGCCTGCTCCTCAGGCCCCACCCCGGTCGCAGTTTCTCTTGCCACAGGAGTACTACTGCTAGCAAGCCGACGACGCCATTCGGCAGCCACACCCCGACTCCGGCATCCACCGTACCTGCCTGGACAAGCCCACTGCCGAGTTGCATCAACCCGTAATAGACCACGGTCACCAGGAGTCCGGTCACCCCTCCGGCAGCGCGGGAGAAGCGGCGACCAGTCAGAGCGAGCGGCACGGCAAGCAGGCCGAAGAAAAGACTCGCTGCCGGGTAAGAGAAACGGCGGTGAAACTCCATCTGCGCCCGCTGCTGCAAGTCTTTGTCGTCAGTGTTGGTCCAGACGACCGTCAGCAGTTGCCCGAGAGACACGCCATTCAAAAACTCCTCGTTCCGTCGCACACGCTCGGGGTTGTTGTCCCGCAGGGTCTGCCAGAAAGTTTCGAAGCGAGTTTCTTCATCTTTGTCGCGTGGGAAGGGCAGTATCACGCCATCGTGAAGAGCGAGCTGCATCACTCCCTCACTTTGGGACACGATCTCTCCACGCTCGGCAAAGATCGTTTGCCCGCGGTCAGGCACCCAGAGAAATACCCCGCGGAGTTGGTCGCCGCGCGCAGAGACCTCGCGGGCGACTAACTTCACACCACTGAACTCATGCACCGTGCCTGAGCGGAGCGCAAGGCCGGGATTTTCTATCGCCATCCGCCGCAAGGACGCCTCAAGCGACCGGGTTGCCCACGGCGCGAGGAAAAGGGAGAGGAGCAGGCCAATGGCCGCTGTTCCGGTGGCAAACGCGAGGACTGGGACCACCAACCGCCGCTGAGAAATGCCTACCGCTTCGAGGGTCAGGATTTCCAGATCAGCCCGCAGGCGGCCCAGGCCGACCAGCGCGCCGACCAGAACAGCGAAAGGAAGCGTACGAGCGGCCAGCGGCATGATTTCGTAAAAGGCAATCAGAGCGACGACGCCTACTCCGAAACCACGATTGATGACAAAATCAGAAAAGTTGAGCAAATCTTTGGCAAGGATCAATACGGTCAGCCCGGCGAGAGCAATAGTCGTCGGGAGCACAAGTTCTTGGATCACATAACGGTTGAGTGTGGCTCCAAGGCGTCCACTGGGGGGAAATGCGCGATCCATCATTGTCAGAGACTCGTTCCTGACTCCGGCGAGCCGGTCGTCCTTGATTCTCTCACTGTTTTCTCTTATACCGGGCGCGGTGGTTGATATACAGTCCCTTATGATGACTCCAACAAAGCGACGCGTCATGTCTGTGTCAGACGCCGGGCATCTGCTGGCTATGAGTCCTGGTGAGCTATGAGGGCGATCGTGCTGAGCGCAGGTTTGGGACGCCGCCTGCGGCCTACAACCGAAGAACTCCCGAAGTGTCTTCTGCCAGTGAACGTCGATCGCCCAGTGCTGGAGTTGCAGTTGCAGGCATTGGCGCAGTGTGGCATTCGCCAGGTCACGATCATGGTCGGCTATGGCGCCGAAAAGGTTGAGCGCTTCCTGGCCGTCCATGCTCCCACGGGGATTGAAGTCCAGACTCGCTACAATCCTTTTTTCGCGACGACGAACACCGTGGTCACGTGCTGGCTGGCAATTCCCGAAATGACTGAGGACTTCGTGCTGGTGAATGGCGATACTGTGTTTGAGACAGAAATCCTGCGTCGAGTGCTGACCGCACCGGCAGCCCCGCTGACCTTGGCAATTGATCAGAAGGCGAAGTACGACGAAGATGATATGAAAGTGGCGCTGAACGGCGAGAGACGACTCAAAGCCGTCGGCAAGACCCTCGCAGCCTCCAAGGTGAATGGTGAATCGCTCGGTCTGATGACGTTTCGCCACCAGGGCGTCAGCGCGTTTCGCGCGGCACTTGATCTGGCGATCCGCGATCCGGCGGCCCTACAAAAGTGGTATCACGATATCATTAACCTCATGGCTGATTCCCTGCGTGTAGAAACCGTGCTCATCAAAGGATTATGGTGGAGAGAGATTGACACTCCGGAAGATCTTGCCCAGGCACGCGCGTATTTTGTCCGTATGTAGGTAAGGCAAACACAGACAACGGTGTTCTCGTTCATGGGCAAATGTTCCTCCAGGCTTCCGAACCTTCTTTGGACCCTCAGACTACTACGTTTATAGTTAGTGTAGCCTCTATTCTAAAGTTGCTTGTACCCTTTCGCCATGCCAGATCGCTTTTCTCTGAAAGGGTTCCGTCCCTTCACGTTCGCAGATCATCAAGAAACTCCGATGCGGGCTCGACACTGGTGACGAGCAGATGATCGCGTGCCCGCGTGCATGCGACGTAGAGCAGGTGGCGTTCGGTGTCATAGACCTCCTGCAAATCTGCATCGTCGCCCACCGTTTCTATGCGCTCCTGCAAAGGAATAATCTCATCGTCACAAGCCATCACTACCACCGCTCGGAACTCTAATCCTTTGGCCAGATGCATGGTGCTGATCGAGACGTGGCCGCTGGTCGTCTCAGCGTGTTCATCGAGAATCTTGAAAGGGATTCTCGCTTCCTTTACCGCGGCACGAGCACGCTCCAGCTCTGCCGCAGAACGGACGAACACTCCACACTCGTGAGGCACGACACCTACCTTCATATGTTCTGAAAGCCAGGCGCTGACCGTCTTGCTCTCTTCCTGTTCGTTGGTGAGAACACGAATCACGGGTGGCGGGCCATTAAAGACAGAGACCGTATCCCCCCGCTCATCCGTATTGCCGTCGGCATCGGACACCTCCGGTCCTAACAGGCGGTCGGCCTGCATGCGGATCTGGTGCGAGGTTCGATAATTGACGCGCAGGGTCCGGGATCGCCCGCGAATATCGACACCCAGCGCTTTCCAGGAGAAGGGCTGCTGAAAGATCCGCTGGCCGAGGTCCCCAGCAAAAAAGAGAGCGTTCGGACGATTCGCGCCGAGGGCAGCGAAGAACCGCAAGTGAGCAATGCTGATGTCCTGCGCCTCGTCCACGACCGCGAAGTCGAAAGGCGGATGCTTGCTCCTGGTCATGACTTGGGCCAAGCGGCTGAACAAGCCAGCGTGCGTGATCAGGTTCCGGGCCGCCAGATCCGCGCGGACGCGATCGAACATGGACCAGAGGAGGGCGCGCTGCGGCTCGGGGAGTCGTGTCTTTCTGCCCAGGCGCGCGACATCGCGATACGCCTCCCAGCTCTCCAACTGCCACGCATCAACCACCTGTTCCCATTCCGTGTGCAGAAAATGGAGGCTGAATTTGTGAGTGCCGACTTCTTGAGACGCCCCTGTCAGCAGATCGAGAATGACTTCGCGGGTCGCGAGATTCGCCTGGCCGAAGTGCGACTTGTAGAGGCGGCTGCCGATGGCGTTGAGCGAGTGCACCTCGATGCGTTCGGCCAGGCGCGGCTCATTGCTGACCAGGCGCTTGAGCTGGGTGCGGAGCGCATTGGCCAGAATATCGGAGAAGGTGGTAAGCAGGACTCTGGCGTTGGAGTTGGCGCGCGCCAGAAAGACGGCTCGATGCAGGGCCACAATCGTCTTCCCCGTGCCCGCTGAACCGGAGACCCGCGCCGGACCGAGGTATTCCCGCTCGACCCATTGCCGCTGTTCGGGATGGAGGAACACTGTCCACTTGTCCCACGGAAACTCAAGCGCGCGCTGCAGCTCTTCGATGTTGAATATCATGCGGAACCGGCGCTGAGCATCGGGATGATCGAAAGGATTCGTCGCCGCAGCGATGGGCTGGAGCGCGCGGGGTTTGCCACCGGTCGCCAGTTCCAGAGGCGCCTCAGCGACCCTATCATTGTATGGGCCTCTAATCAGACCTTGTTTGCCACCGGTCGCCAGTTCCAGCAGCGCTTCAGCAGCCTCGCCGGGCAGATGGTCCGCTAAGGTCAGCAGCGTGTCATCCGTGGCCTGGCGCACGTCGTTCAACCACTCCGCAGGCACGCCGTAACTCAGCAGATGATCATCGGAGATGTGGGCGAAAAGGGGCTTCTTGGCTGCAACCGGTTTTGGAGCCTCCACATACGTCGGGATGACAATCTCCTGCACCGTCTCGCGAAGCTCCACCAACTGGGCGGCACCCGTCTTTGGATGTGTTTCCAGCTTCCGTCGCTCGGCCCAGTTGTAGGCCTTGTCGTGGTGATCGACGTAGCAGAGCAACAGACTCCCATCGGTCTTGTGGACGATCAGCCGGATGTCACCGCTGACGCGAACCGACCAGAAATTCTTGTCTTTGGCCTTTTCGAGCTTGTGAAAACTCATCCCCGGGTTCACCGGATTGAGCTGCAAGTCGAACGCGGTCGTCTTGACGGCCTTCTGCTCGTCACCAGGCAGGCGCGCGAGGCTGTCGGTAAAGGTGTCTGCGATGCGGAATTCCATTTTTTCACATTTGAGCGATGCTTACCGGCGCACCATCTCGGCCTTGCTGGAAATTATGGCGGCCAGTTCCTTTTGCTTGGCTTTCTGCAACTCAGGGTCGGCTTCGGAAAAAGGCCAACCCCTTATAGCGGCGTGCCGCGGGGGAGGTTCCTCTGCGA
>JACQEL010000843.1 GCA_016200595.1 Deltaproteobacteria bacterium | reverse complement strand
GCGGGTTTCAAGTGGCTCGATAAGGTAACCACATCTGCAAAAGAACAGCCGCAGAGCTTTGATTTCGGTCATCAAAGCGACTTGGCTTGCGCCTGGGAGTATCGTGCTGATATGTTTGGCCGCGAGAGAGAAAGACATGGGCTTGATTCATGTGACAACGACTTTGCGAGCGCGCGAAAAGGCGCGAAAGAAATACGCCGCTGAGTTTTTGGTGGACACGGGAGCGACCGATAGCCTCGCGCCCGCGAAGGAACTGAAAAAGGCTGGAATCAAACCGCGCGGACGAATGGCTTACGAATTGGCGGACGGCCGGACAGAGGAATATGATTTCGGTTTGGCGGAGATCGAGTTTATGGGCGAGCTCACGTCGGGCCGGGTGATCTTCGGCCCCGATGACGCCGAACCGCTCTTGGGGGTTACTGCCTTGGAATCAGTCGGCATTTTGGTGGACCCGACCACGCGCACGCTGAAACGGATGCCGGCCATCCCTTTGAAATAGCCGCCCTGCCGGGTCTGGTATCAGTTCGTCCGCACTCCCATCCGCACTGATCGGACCTGGCCGCTTCCTCGGCGTCAAATGGTTCTTCTTTGCGACGATAATAGCTGCAACGTCCGATGAGATTCGCGGGCTTTGGATTCCTTGGTGATGAGTTCGGGCAGTCGCGCGTCGTCGTCTACCGGGCAGTTGAGGAAGAACAGCAGCGGATGATGCCCGCGCCGTTCGAGTTCGGTGCGGAGTAGGCGGACCTACTCCAAGTCGCGGTGCAAGTGGGAGACGAGAATCTACGCTCTTGAATGCGGCAATGCAAGACTCGACGCCTTTTACTCTTGACCTCCGTTTAGTGGTACTGCTAGCGGATGAAGGTGATGGGACAGAGGCCAAGCGCCGCGATGGCGTCAAATTCGTGATGGTCAGACGTGAGCAACGTCGCGCCGACGCGCATGGTGAGAGCAAGGCAACAACAATCGGCAATGGACACTTTGCCCCTAGCCTTAAGCCTGCCCGCTTCTTGCCAGAAAGTGCAGTCGAAGTCGGTGCGCTCCATAACCCCTGCAGCGACAAGATCTGAGATGGCGCTAGTGGCGGCGCTCTCACCTCCAGCGCGGTGGAAATCATAGAAGACTTCACATAAGTTGATCGCGTGCGCAAGACACTGGCTGCTCGTATCAAGCAACGCTCGTTCGATGACATCGGCGCCCGGCTCGTCACGCAGGTAGGCGATCATCGCTGAGGCATCCAGCACGTAGATCATCGGCGGCGGTCTTCTAACTCAATCTCTTCTTGTTTGCGCTGGTTGAAGGCTTCGCTCGAGGTCGGCACATATGCATATTTGCCGCGGACGCTTGTGATGAGGGCCGCGCGTTCTGCCTGCATATCGCGCTGTGCAGGTGAGGGAGTGATGTGCGCTTCATGGTCAAGCTTCTCGCGTAATTGCCGCCGCTCATCGGGCGAAAGCTGGCGCACATCTTCGAGAATTCTGTCTAATGCCTGTGACATCGCTTGTCCCTCCTGCGTTCGCCGCAGAGCGCCTACGCTCTCAGCGAACGTTTTTGTATCATACCGCGACAGTCCGATAAGAGCGACGGGCCATCCTCAGATCGAAGCTTCGCACTCCATCAGTCAAGAACAATTGGAAACCCATTTTCTGGATGAGATTACCCAGCGGCACTTGCAGGTAGCGCGGATGACGATCTTCACTACCGCATGGCAGAGCGTCTGACTCATCAATATGGACTACAACCAGGGCAGCCATGTCTTCGCACGTTGGCTGCTCTGCAACTTGCGGTTGTCCTAGATGTGCATCAGCGGATGCAGCTAGATTTCTTCCTGAGTGCTGATGAGAACCAGTGCCGTGCAACCAAGGTGGAAGAGTTAGCCGTATTGAATCCCACGCAGCCATGACTGAGGAGGATAAACGCCGCCAAAGGGCGAGGATCCAGAAAACCCGCGTCATGTGAGAATTCGACAAGAGCCTACCCTTGTGGTCGCCTGACTCTTCCCCTGATGCAGGCTGACGACATGACACTGTGCGAGAGGAGAGGCCAGGCAGAGCCGTTGATGCGTGTCAACAGAAAAGAGGTCCGGTCTTGAATCATGCTCTTTTCCAACTGTGAAACCGCAGCGAGAAAGGATTGTCGTTAGTCAAATGTTGCAATGCAAGACTTGACCCTGAATCCCGCAATTGGAAAAGCGCCCTAGCGAAGGTCAATGCCCACCAGATGCATACCGCGCGGCAGCAAGTCTTCGCGAAGGCTCAGAAAGACAAAACGGACCAAGTGGTCCAACTCAGATCGCACGTTCAATTGAATCGTTCCGGCTGAGTACAAAGTCCTGCCAACCGTGCTGCTGAGCGTAACATCAGCTCTTGCCACTGCCTCGGCACTCTGGGCAGATCACCACGCCGTAACCTTCTTTGTAGAATAGGCCTTTCCCCCTGCACTGCGGGCAGACACGGGTAGTCGCAGCCTCGCGCTCAATGTCCAAGCTGCGCTTAGCCAACTGCACTCCCTTTGCATCGCCCGACGATCGGGCGAGTTGCAGCGCCTCCTCAAAACGGGCGATGGCTTGGCTGCTTTGCCCTTCCAGAGACTCAATGATCCCAAGGTTGTGGAGGGCGCGCGTTCTGGAATGGGCGTCCCCTGTTTCCACGGATGCCGCTACGATCTCCTCGAAGACCTTGCGTGCCTCCGGAGGCTCTCCTGACTCCATGAGCATAACGCCGATTGTACCTAAAGCCGCGCAGAGCATCTCTCGATCACTGCACTCTCTTGCATATTCCATCAATATAGTCGCCAGTTCGGTTCCGCGTGAGTAATCTTTGCACTTGGCGAATCCCGTAGCCATCCTCAGCAATAGCACCGATGCAGCACCACGGTCGTTGTTGGGGTTGTCCCAGAACTCAGTGGCCAGATCCTGAGCGCTGTCCCGAGAGGCTTGATCTGCATCCCTCAATACCTCGGCCATCTCGTCGGAATCACTCGATTCGATAACTCGTTTGGCAAAATCCTCCATACTTATCCTCCAAGATCGACAGCCCTCGTGATAATAGGGCCGTAGTTGATCCCCTTGATCTCTACAAGGTACACGGCGCCAGTGGAATCGCCGCAGATCGCAAAGGGACGCGAAGGGTGCAAAGCTAGGCACAACAGACTGCCAGGCAAGGAGATCATCCCAATTTCTCGTCCGGAGTCAAGTTCCCAGACCCTCAAAGTGTTATCAGTACATGCGGACACGAGGACCGACCCATCAGGGCTGATTGCACAAGTCAAACCCATTCTGCTAATCATTACGTCACCGGCAGCACACATAATCCATGGATGCGATCGATGCCCTGTAAATGTGGCCATCGGTTTATACGTCCGCAAATCCCAAGTTCTGATGGTGAGATCAGATTTGCTGGCCGAAACAGCGAGCTGACCATCAGGGCTGATAGCGCAATACGTCACTTGTCCTGTGTGGCCCGTCAATACTGCCATTTCTCTGCCGCTATTAATATCCCAAACAGTAACGCCTGATGGATGCTTGCCTAGAGTATGGCTAGCGGAGACAAACAACCTGCCGTCCGGACTGATGGCGGGAGAGCAGTTCTGTCCTGCATCACGACTAAACCGGCAGTAGGCCCCACTTGTTCCCGCTCGTAGATCCCAGATCTCGATCCTCCCGAGCAGTTCAGCCAAGACTACGCTGCCATCTGGACTAAAGGCACAGTGCGTCACAGCACTGCTGGGAGCACGTAGTGAGGCTTTTAGGGCACCAGTGCGCGTATCCCAGATCCTAAGAGTGCCATCCCAGCCACCAGAAAGCACCGTTGAAGCGTCTGGGCTGATCGCACACGCCATCACAGGCTCTGTATGTCCCTCAAGTGTTAATCTGGCTATCCCCGAGTGGACGTCCCAGAGTTTCACAGTGTTATCAGCGCTGGCCGAGGCGATGAAGCTGCCGTCCTGACTTATTGCACAACCTAGGACTTCTTTTCTGTGGCCACGTAGAACCAAGCGTGAACTCCCCCTCCTAGTAACCCAGTGTTTGAGCGAACCGTCATCGCTTGCCGAGACTCCCCAAGTGCCGTCTGGACTGAACTCAACAGCGGTCACGGGACCTTCGTGGGTGGCGGTGGTTAGCAGCCTGGAGATCTCCTCAACGCTGGCTCGTTGTCGTGCCCTGACAGCATCCCATATCTTCACGGTCCCATCACGACTTGACGACACAACGACTGCCCCGCTATTGCTGAATCGACAATCTATGACTTCGGACCCGTGACCTTGGAAGACTGCTCGCGCACTCATGGAGACAAGTTTCCAGAGCCGGACCGTCTTGTCATCGCTTGCGGAGATAAGCCAGCCCCCATCACGGCTGATGTCACAGGCGTTCACCGGTTTGGAGTGTCCGAAGAGAGTGCCGACCGCCCGCATGTTCTGCATGTCCCAGATCTTGAGCCTATGGTCAACTCCTCCGGTGACCGCAATGTTACCATCAGGGGCGATTGCGCAGCACGTGACTTCACCCTGATTGCAGTCTACGCTATAAATCAACGTATGCTTGATCGCATCCCAAACCTTCAATGTTCCATCTCGGCTGACAGAAAGCACTTTTTGGCCATCCAGCGTGATGGCGCAAGCCATCACGGGACCACGATGGCCCGCCAGACACGCTGACTCCCGACCCGTCAATGTGTCCCATATCCGCACTGTTGCATCTTGGCCGGCTGACACGATGAGGCGACAGTCGGGACTGATTACACAATCCCACACTGCCTCGGTGTGCCCGCTGAGAGTGAGTGTTTCGAGCCCTGTGTGCGCATCCCAGACCCGAAGTACCTCATCCCAGCCAGCCGAAACGATGAACGTCCCATCGGGACTGACAGGACACGCTGTGATCTGTTCTTGATGGCCGTGGAGCATGCTCTGCTCAGTCCAACTCTCCATACTCCAGACCTTAAGAACGTTCTCCCCGCCAATCCAGCGACCGCTTCCGAAAACTAAGAACATGTCGTCTGGGCTGATTGAACAACACGATGTCTCCTCCGTGCCAGCCGCCAATGTCCGGATCAGATACTCCGATTCTCGGTACGGCGTGATCGAGTGCAACCATGGTCTTGTGCCATTCAACTTGTCCTCAAGTGTCTGAATCAGTGGACGTAGGCTCTGTAGACGCTTCCATTGAAGACGATTGTAAAGCTGCTGTGTGAGAAGCTCCGGTCGCCCAAAAACAAAGTGAATCTCCCGGCGGAGGGCCTCTTCTATAAGTGACAGGATGTGATGTCTGGAGCGTTCCACGGGCAGAGTTTGCAGCGCAGCGACAAGATCCGTAGCTAATTCGAAGACCATGCCCGCTTCGCTCTTGGCTTCGAGAAACGACAGGTCAGAGAGCAGGTTTTCCAGTGCTTCACAGGCTTGATCGAATTCTGGTGTCGTCGTCGGCGTGACGCGCAGGATGTTGAGGCGCTGATAGACCAGCTCCTCGACTTTGCGGCGGTTGGCGGGCCGGGGAGTGGACGGCAACCGGCGAGCGCGGGCGCGTTGGTCTTCGAGGGCTTCGAGGAAGTTGTCCTGGCCGTGGAAGTACTTGGCTAATTGCTCGCATGCAGCCTGATGCTGCGCGTCCGTTTTCAGCCAAGCTTCCTCCGCCGCTTCCCGGAACTGGCCGTGGTAGAAGTCAAGCAGTTCGCCGCGGCGCATCAAGTAGAGGCGCAACAGGTGCAGCAGCGCGGCGACGTTTCCTTGCGGGTCGCCCGCGTCGAGCAGGTCGGCAAGCTCGCGCTGGCTCAGTCCGTAGCGGCTTGCCCCCAGTAGCGCGGCGAAGCGGGACACCAGTTCGTGCCCAACGCGCCGCCCCGCCGCGTCGCGAAAGCCGTCGTCGTTTTCCAGCCGCTCCAGAATCCACGCGAACAGCTCGTGCGTCGTGGGCGGCAGTTCGGCGATGCGCCGGGTGATTTCCTCATAGGTGCCCAGCGTGCGCAATTCTTCCAGCACAGCTAGCAGGTAGAGCGGTTTGTCTGAATCGGTCTTGCTGAGCTTTCCAGATTCGTCTTTGCCCAACAGCAATTCAATCTGGTCCGGCTCGAATTTCTTGCGGTAGCGTTGGCGGAATTGCTCGATGATCGCTTCGCCGTCGGCTGCCGTGAGGGGCTGCAACTCGATCTCGCGTGGCTTGTGGGGACGGCGGCGCAGATCTTCCAACGCCGGGCCGTCGAGCGCGGAGAGAATGACGCGGGCGTTGGCCGGCAACTCCTCCGGCAGCCAGTGCAGTCCAGCGGAATGCGACGGAGGATCGAACTGGTTGACAGCGTCGAGCAGGATCACCACGCGCTTCTTGCGGGCGCTGTCGCTGAGCGTCCATTCCATGGCCAACTCGGCGGCGATGGGCTGGAACTTGCGACGGAACTCGGCGATGCCGAAGGGCAGCGAGTCGGCCTTGATCTCCAGGCGCATGAAATAGCGGCCGGAGATATCGTCGGCGTGATAGCTCGATTCGAGAATCCAGCCGTTGTGCTCGGCGATGAAGGTCGACACCTTGGCGATGATGCCGACGCGGTCCGG
>JACQEL010000034.1 GCA_016200595.1 Deltaproteobacteria bacterium | reverse complement strand
GATCGGAGGTGCCTAGCGAGGTTTTCCGGGATGCGAAGCTGCTTGGCTTTATCAACAAGGTCGCGGCGAACCTCTATCGTGACCCGGCGTTGAATCTGCTCGGCGTGGCAGAGAAAGTGAAGGCCCTGATCAACGCCCACGTTTCTGCGCGCGGCGTGGATCCGAAGATTCCGCCTACTCCCATCACCGACGCGGAGTTTGAGCAGGTGCTGCAGGCGCAAAGCGGCAGCCGCGCCCGCGCGACGCAAATGCAGCACGCCGCCCGCTACCACATCGTCGGCTTCTTTAACCAGAACCCGGCCTACGCCCGCAAGATGAGCGAGAAGCTGGAGGAAATACTTCAACGGTTCAAAGACGACTGGGACGCCTTGGAGCGCGAGTTGCGGAAGTTCATTGACGAGTTGAAGCAGGGGGACCGGAATGACTTCCCAGACCTTGACCCCAACGTGCAGGTACCGTTTGTCCGGCTCGTGCTTGAGGAATGCAGCAAGGGTCGTGAACTTACCGAGGGCCAGCGCCAGGCAGTGCTCTCGGCCACGCTGGAAATGGTCGAACGCCTCCGGCAGGAAGTGCGGAAGGTGGGCTTTTGGAAGAACCAGGCGATGCGCGACTTGCTAACGCGGACATTAGTCCGCGATCTTGACCGGGCCAGCATCTGTCGGCCCAGCACCGAGCGCGATCTGGCACAACGCCTCGTAGCGCTCGCGAAGGAAAACCACGAAAACCTGACACGGTCATGATGGAGACCTTGGAAGTCGAGAGCCTCGTGTTTGAGGTAAGGCGCAGCCCCAGGCGAACAACCTTGGAGTTGACTGTCGACCGCGCGGGCGAGCTTGTAATTCACGCACCGGAGACAAGTGACCCTCAGGACTTGGCGCGGTGGACCCGCTCGAAGCTCCTCTGGGTTCACGGGAAGCTCGCAAACAAGGCTGAGGTGGCGCCGAGGGTTCGGCAGCCGGAGTTCGTGAGCGGAGAGAGCTTTAGCTATCTCGGGAGGAGCTACCGACTTAAGGTTATTCACGGAGCCAAGGAGTCGCTGCGTTTCGATGGCAGGAATTTTCTGTTGAGCAGCAACGCACGATCGCAAGCCGCCGATCATTTCAGACGTTGGTATGTTCACACGGGGCGCGAGTGGCTGCGTGAACGTGTGTGTCTGCTTAGTCGAAAATTAAGCGTTCAAGCGGAACGGGTTGAGGTCCGCGATCTCGGCTATCGCTGGGGGTCGTGCGGCAAGAATGGCGTAGTGTACTTCAACTGGAAGCTCTTACAATTACCGGCGCGTGTGACTGACTACGTCATTGCCCATGAGTTAGCGCATCTCCTTGAACCGCACCATGGGCCCGAGTTGTGGCGGATTCTTGACCGCTCACTCCCTGATTGGCGTATGCGCTGCGAGGAATTAAAGCTAAAGGCGAGGGACATCTACTGGTGCCACGACCGCATGGTCCAATAGCAAGGCGCCGGCGGCGCGATCTACGCGGCACGGGAACAGTCGGTTTCGCTGATCCGCCAGTTCCCGTTGCCGAGCAGCTCAAGCAAAGTGTGATAATAGGTGATCAGAGCCGCACGGTTGCCCACGCTGACGACGTTAATCTGCGCGGAGGCAAGCTCCTCGTAGCGGCTACCACCGGAATATGGAGTTGTAGTCTGAGTCTTTATTATCGTACCGTCCCCTATATCCGTCACGGTCGTGTCGGCGGTCCTCTGCCCGGGCGTATGGTTCTTCAGAAAATTGCTGAGGCATAGAGTCGAAGTTATTATGGAAGCGATCATGGTGGGTAGTGCAGGCACTGAGAGCAGTTAGCGGCACTCCGACTAGTGAGACCGCAAGAACAAGGTGTTTCAGTTTGGTACTCATAACAAACTCCTAGGGTGTTTCTTTTCTCCCGTGCAGGAAGGAAAGACCTTTCAGGGGTAGGCTTTTTGTCCGCCGAGTCCTCGAGCGAGAAACCCGGATACCCGACTACGCGGGCATGACGGGAACAATATTTCGCAGACAGTGTCAGCGGACCTGAGAAACACAACGCTGAAGCTTGTCCGTGTTCAGGGAGTGCTCTCCTCGTGTGGGGACTGTGAATTGTTCTGTGTCAGCAAAAGCGCAGGAGAGCCAACTGACAGCTGTGCTTTCTTGGTCTTCGTCAGCCTGTGCAAATCGAAGGGTAACCTCGTTTGCCTGACGTCGCGTCGCCAGTAGTGCCGCTTCATTGACGACATTGGCGAGATCGGCGCCGGAAAAACCGGGAGTAAGCGCGGCAATCGACTCGGGATCGACGTCAGTGGCGCAGGTGACCTTTTTCATGTGCACCTTGAGGATGGCCACGCGGCCCCTCTTGTCAGGCCGGTCGACCAAAATCTGGCGGTCAAAGCGTCCGGCGCGTAAAAGCGCCGGGTCGAGAATCTCTGGGCGGTTGGTGGCGGCGAGGAGAACAACGCCCTGCTCCTGCGGATCAAAGCCGTCGAGTTCGGTGAGCAGTTGGTTCAAGGGCTGTTCCTTTTCGTCGTGCCCGCCATAGGGCCCAATCCCGCGAGCGCGGCCGAGCGCGTCCATCTCGTCAATGAAGATGATGCAGGGCGCGGCTTTGCTGGCCTGGGCAAAGAGATCGCGCACGCGAGCGGCGCCGACGCCGACGAACATCTCGACGAACTCGGAGCCACTGATGGAGAAAAACGGGACGCCAGCTTCGCCAGCTACCGCCCGGGCGAGCAGGGTCTTCCCCGTGCCTGGTGCGCCGACCAACAGTACTCCCTTAGGGATGTGTGCGCCCAGGCGGCCGTAATCCTTGGGATTGCGGAGAAAGGCGACGATTCTTTGACGACGTAGACTTTAGCTTTACTTTTGCCGACGGTCATGAGGCCGCCGAGTCCCTGTTTTTCGACCAGGCGGCGGAAGAAAAACTGCCAGAGCGCAAAGAACAAGAGCGCCGGCAGCACCCAGGACAGCAGATCACGGAGCCAAGAGCTATCGGTCACGCCGGTGAATTTTATCTCGGACTGACTGAGATGATCGGCCAGTTGTGGGTCGACCCGGGGCGTAACGAAGAGGTCCTGGCCGTCTGGGAGCGGCGTCTTCAACTTGCCTTCCAGAGAGTCTAGATGTACATACACTTCTTCGATTTGTTTGTCTTTCAGGAGCTGCTCAAATTCACTGTAGAGCAGCTCCTTGACTGGGCGTTCCGTCAACCAATGTTGAAAAAACATGACGGCGAATACTGCGCTCATCGCATACATAATGTTAAGTTGGGTTTTCTTGTCCATGTACATACCGATTCTGTCGCAAATTTGCCGCTAACAAATTATTCTATGCAATCTATGGTGTTTTTAACCACAGAAACTGTAACGCCGGCGGCCCGCGCCGTCTGTGAAATTCGTGCTATAAATGTTGGAATCCTGCGACAATCGTGTAGGGGGGAGGGCAGAGGCACTGGTCCCTACTTAAGCAAATCCATCCCTGCGCCAAGCACTTGGGTCCCTTCCCCCACAAGGGCAATGGCATTAAGTTAAGGGCTGGTATGGAGGTGAGGGCGGAAAGGCGGTAAGTAGGGGAAATGGTGAAGAAAAAAACGAATCCATTATTCGGCGGCTCAAACGGGAAATCGAGTCAGGCGAGGTGCTGCAGCGGGTT
>JACQEL010000033.1 GCA_016200595.1 Deltaproteobacteria bacterium | reverse complement strand
TTCTTTGCGCATCGGGTGCGCAATCGAGGAGGACTAGACCGGCTCATTAGCCGATTGCCAAAGCCAACCAGAGAAGAACGAGAGCAAACCTTTTACAATACGCATCGCGAACTACTCGAACCGTTGTGGGAAGCCTGGCTCGAACTTGGTCGGAAGCCGGACCCGAGTGAGGTAGAGCGTCGCACAGAGATCGAGGATGTGTTTGGGTCATTCGGCAAGGCCCTCAGATTTCTCGAACGATTTCAGGGCACAGAAGCAGTTACGGCAGCTTTCCATTCTCGTAAGGAAGATCTCTTGGTGTACTTTGCCCTGCAGCAGTTTGAGCAACGGACGACGTATGCAGCGTTCTCGGAAGAACTTCGACGAGACATCAGAACATTCTTCGGCAACTTCCAGAATGCCCAGGCCGAGGCGCGACACCTACTGTTCTCTGCAGGGAACCGTGAGCTTGTCCGGCGACTTTGTCGTGAGGCAGCAAACAATGGCCTTGGATGGCTCGAAAAAGATCGTGCGCTGTATCTTCATACTTGTCTGGTGGAGCGACTTCCTGCGGTGTTGCGAGTCTATATCGGCTGCGCAAGTTATCTGTATGGCGATGTAACGAGCGCTGATGTGATCAAGATTCATATTGACTCCGCGAAGATTACTTTACTCTCGTATAATGATTTTGAGGGGAAACCGCTGCCTCGCCTGCTTGAGCGCATCAAGATCCGCTTCCGTGATCAGGAGGTTGAGCGGTTTACCTATGGCGAAGCGTATGAGCCGCCATATCTGTATCGAAAGTCCCGCTTTATTACCGAAGACTTTCCGCACCATGCCGAGCAAGTTGCTTTTGAAAAAGCGCTGGAGGCCCTGCACTTATTTAACCTTGGAGATGGAGTTGGCCCACCTCCACAGATATTCGACGACCGACTCAGAGCAGCGCGTTGGGAAGTAGATGGTTTTGTCTTGAGACCTTCCCGCACCCTTCCGCGCCTTGATGAGAAGTGCGGCAGACATTTCCAATTTCGCGATTTGATCCAGTGTGGAGAAACCCAGGCGAAAACTGATCTTCCCAACATCCCAGAGCAAGTCGAGACCTATAATGCGCTGATACGATTGGCGACCTCGATTCTTGATCCAGTTATCGACTACTTCGGTGAGATCTCCCTTACCTATGGATTCTGCTCGCGCGAGCTCGCCAAGCATATTCCTAACCGCATCGCTCCCGAACTCGATCAACATGCGAGCCACGAACTGAATACGCGTGGGGAACCAATCTGTACACGGCTTGGAGCAGCAGTTGATTTCATCGTTACCGATGAGAGCATGCTTGAGGTGGCACAGTGGATTGTGAAAAACACACCGTTCGATCGGCTGTATTTCTATGGTGACGACAGGCCCATTCACGTAAGCTACGGACCGGACAATAAGCGTGAGATTGTCATCATGACAATGAAGAAAGGAGGCCGATCCGTTCCCAAAGTTATGGATGTAGAAGCCTTCCTGACATTGTCAGGAGCTGCAGTCGTATGACATGAGACTGAAGAATCCCGACAGCGTGACCTTGCTACGTTGAAGGGCGCAAATATAACAGACTTCTTTCCCGCAATTGCTCAACAATATATTCTTTCGTAGCTAATAGCTCTTGTTTGGAAAATGTTCTGAGGAAACATCAATAGGATCTCAAACGATCTTCTATGGAGAAGGAACTCTCTACGAGGTGAGGTGCTCTTTCTTTTCTAATGGTAGAGCAGGCGTCACAGTAGGGACAGGGAACCACGGTCCTGCCGCTTGTGTGATTCTCCCAGCGTAGTTTTCCAGCACCTGTCGGACGTGATCTTCAGCCAAGTGTGTATAGATAGTCGTGGTACGTGGATCTCTATGGTTCAACACCCTACCGATAACCGGCAAAGAGTTTCCGGCCAAGGCAAGCCAGGATCCTACGGTGCGCCGGATGTCGTGCAACCGCACATCAGAAAGGCCTGCCACCTTGCGGATCCTTCGCCATGGTCGCTCAACACTCACAAGGTGAGAATCTGGATTCTTTCCCGGAAAGACAAATGGATTCTCGTGCTCTCGGGGAATGAGAGCTATCAGAGAGACTGCCGGCGGTGGTAGTGGGACATGATGAATCCGACCGGACTTGGTCTCCGGAATGCGCAGTTCGTAACGCACCAGATCTACATCGTCCCAGCGTAAGGACAGCAGCTCTCGCTTTCTCAGACCAGTCAGTAAATAGAGCCAGAGCAGTGCCCTGCTGTAGATATTGTTCTCCCTGGCAATGGCCTCAGCCAGTCGGGGGAGTTCCTCCGGCGTTACCCACCGGTCGCGGGAGCGTTCTTGAAACTTGTCGATCCCTCGTGCCGGATTGGACCATTCCTCGGCAGCGAATCCCCAGCCTCGGGCTAGTTCGAAGATCTTGCTACACAGGGCTAGTACCCGGTTTGCTTCATATGGTGCCTGCTGGCCTATGCGGGAATGCAGAGCCGCCACATCCACCCGCGAGATGTCCGCTACTCTGCGTCTCCTCCAAAGTGGGAGGATGTATTTTGCTATACGTCTATGATCATCCCTGGCTGATCGCTTCTTCATGGCATGCCGCTCCAGGTACATTTGACAGAGGCTCTCCACCGTTTCTCCCAGACTCTGCTCCTTTTTTTGCACTGGGTCTTCCCCGCGGAGCACATCTCCCAGGTGTTGCCGGGCCAGTTTTCTCGCCTGATCCAACGTCAGCGTTCCGTAGGGACCGAGTGTGAGGAACCGCTTCCTTCCTCGCCGTCCACCAGAGGTACGGTAGCGAAGGATAAACACCTTCCGCCCACCAGGATGCACCCGCACACCGAACCCTGGTACCTCGGCATCCCAGGCCACACACCACTGTTTCCCTTTTTCATCTCCCCAGTAGCGAAGGGTATCGATCAGTACTTTCGTCAGTTTTTTTGTCATCGCTTCACCTGAAATCAGTTACTCTCAAATGCCAATCAGCAGGTCAGTGGAGTGACCACGGAGTGACCACCATAGAGCAAACACCAGCGCTCTATATAGTAGACTAACTGTACGAAAGTCAAGATTTACCGTAACTTAGAGAAGATGAGAGGAAAGAGGAGTAGCTAGTCGAGCTGATTCGTAATCAGTAGGTCGTCGGTTCGACTCCGATGGGTGGCTTTAGTTAAGCCCTTGAATGTTCAAGGGCTTTTTTGTTTTAAGAACATCTATCCTTCTCATTTAGGATTATGGTCACCATATGGTCACGAAGCTCTACTGCTGTTAACAATGAGAAGGGAGCCGTGATTAAGCAACCTATCAACAAGCCGAAGAAATGAGACGGAAGACGAGGGGAGCGCTGACCTATCCAAGTGGAAGGCTGGAATAAAGCTACGATAGTTCTGTGCTTTTCTTGTACTAAGGAGGGAGTATGACTGAAGCTTCGAACAGAAGACCACTGTCCGAGTTTGAAATAATCCGCGTCTTCTAAGCGCTCAATCTAGTAACCGCACACCTGGGGGAGCACTCTACCGAGCAGAGAGAGGGGGGGAGGTCAGCGGCAAGAGGGAAGGCGCTGGGTCTTTGCGGATCGCCGCTGTGCAAGCCGCCGTCAAG
>JACQEL010000842.1 GCA_016200595.1 Deltaproteobacteria bacterium | reverse complement strand
GGAATACTTGAAAGCCAATATCCATGCGGATTACAGCCCTATTCAACCATGTAAATTACCCACACGACTTCCGGAAGACCCAAAATACGTAGAGGTGCAAGGCGGTCGAGAAGACCGGATATCCAAGAGCCGCCAACTGTTCCTGACATTCCCGGTTGATCACGGTGCCGGTCTGCACCTGGTTGATAAGGATGGCACCCCGGACTTCCTTGACAGCCGCCACCTCTTCGATTACCTGCTTGAAGAAATCCTGGGTGCTCAGCACGTCCGGTTTGCTGACGAGGGTGGGAATGATGACAAAGTCGGCCACCGTGACGGCCGCCCGGGCTGTGGCTGTGACCCTTCCTCCACCATCGATGATGATAACTTCGTACTTGCGCGTGAAGGGAGCTATCTCTTGATGGAGGTTACGAACAGGAAGGCCGACAGTCTGCACCTGGGGTTTGTCGTCAGGCCGGTCAGCGCGCCAGTCGAGGGCGGACCGTTGGGGGTCGGCATCGATGAGCAGCACCTCTTTGCCTTCTCCAGCAAAGCATGCTGCGAGGTTGGTGGCGACGGTCGTTTTTCCCGTGCCGCCTTTCTGATTCACCACAGCGATAATCACAACCCCATCTCCACCGCAAAGGCTAAAGACAGACAGAAAGCTTTATATCAAACTTGCTGCACGGTTGTCCAGCTTTAGTCTTTAGGGAAAGGGAATGTTTTACGGTTCCACGGACACCCGCAAAACTTTTTCCCTCTCCATGTTTTCCAATGATAGATTTTATGTGCTTGCTGAGGTGCTAGCTCTATCGCTATGGCGCGTGCACATTGAAGCCGAGCCAGCGCAGACTCTTGAGGGTGCGACCATTGCAAATAGGCACATCCTCGTTGTTTACCCACCCGTAAGTCTCCTGTACGCACATCTCGCCAAAGTGCTGGAGTTGGTACTTCGCATCGAATATGCAGTCCGCCATTCGGATGACGTGGTCTGAAGGCTCGCCATGGAGAAGGTGGGTCAGTGTGGACTTGATTCTAGCGATGCCGTTGTCCTCAATGAGCCGAAGGCGCATAGTCGGATGCCCACCATCATAGAAGCGGAAGCGGTCGTGGAACGCATGGACGCATAGCAATGCCTGGTAGAGCTGATCCTCCGTTGCCGTCGCGATTGCAGACGCGCGCCCCAGTGCAGATGTGACGCGTGGGTAGGATAGTGGCACAACGGTCTCCGTCAACCATTCCCATCCCCGGGCAATAAACTCTTCGACGAGGTCGTGAATCCGTGTTTCTTGCTCAGGCCTGGTGAGCATGGGTGCAGAGTGGTAGCTATCGCCGACAGCGTAGACCTCCCGGATGAAACTAAACCACTGGTCGATCTCGATCCTAAGGGGGAAGGTGGGAGCAGTGATACGCCTGCCAACGGATTTGTAAACTCGGTAGACCACGTCGTACGCATCCCGAAAGCTTTGATATCGGCGCAGGTACGCGTCGAGAAACTCCTGGCGTCGCCCCGGTTTGGGCAGCCCGCGTTCTATATTTGTGAAGGCGTGTCGCCCTAGCGCATCTATCACCGCGGAGTCAACGCGCTGATCGGATTGAGCAGCGTTGCGCCTCATAACTTCGGCGAAGCGGGTGAGGACCTCCTCCGTCAAGACCTTTGCCTCGTCCCAGTATGCCCCGAAGAGTCGCACTAGCTCATCGAACCGAGGGTCGTCAGGCCCAAGTGTAACTACGATTTCCTGATTGGTTGTCATGCCGGGCTCGGTAAGATTCGCAGAGCCAACCAGAGCACACGCCGCGCCAAAGATGTAAAGCTTGGAGTGGAAGCTCCGATCGGTGAAGTAGCGGATCTGTACACCAGGCTTGCCGAGGACTTTCTTGAGGTGCTCGGCCGATGTGGCGGCTCCTAGTCGCACAACCAGTTGCACTTGACAGCCTCGCTCTAGAAGGTCAATGATCGTGTTGGCAGCTGAGAAGAACGCAGAGGCGATCAGTACGTCGCAAGATCGGCCGTATCGGGTGAAGGCGTTGTAAGCGAAGTCCTTGTTCGCAGAGCGGTTCGTGTACAGACCATCCATACATGCTACTTTCAGGAGCGTCGCAAGCTTTTTCTGATAGCGTTCGTGACTCTTAAGCGTGTTCATGACACAGCAGCACGGTATTTTAAGACTCCTCTACAGCTTGCGCATCTTACAGTGTTACGCCCTGTCTGACTCCCCCTCCCCGTCTCGCGAACGCCTGAGCGCCGGGTTTCTTTCTTAAGGAGGGCGAGGCGAAGAGCCGAGGCGGTCCCTTGCCTTCGCCTATCAGCAGAGCGCTCACTGGCGACGCCACCCCACCGTTACAAGCCGTGCCCTGGACAGCTTGGCGCCGTGTTGCCTAGCCGGCTGTAGTGCCTGGTGTGATCTTTTCCCGCTAGGCCACCGCAGGACCTCGATAGCTGCGACCGTAGAGCGCACCCCGGCGCTTCAGGGCAAGGGCTTGCCTTCGGCGCGGTGTCCCCACGCTTCCGCGCTGCGCTTGTGCAGCGCGGATGATCCCCCTTCCGCGCCTCCCCCTTCCGCCGCATAGGCCCCCGCGCTCTGTCCGGGC
>JACQEL010000032.1 GCA_016200595.1 Deltaproteobacteria bacterium | reverse complement strand
GTGAGACGTGTCAGGTCGTCTCTCAGCGAGAGGTCCTCTTGCGCGGTTTTCCTCCTGGTTATCATCGGCTTGCTCGGCTTCCGCAATTCTTTAGCGATCTTCTTGCCTCTTCCTTTAGCTAGCGATTTACGTTAGGGATAACGGCGCTTCACTATATGCACAGGAGGATTGGTATGGAACTCCAGCCGCCATCGTTGTTGTCTGAGCAATTTGGTCCCTTGCAGGGGGTGCGGATTCTCTCGACTGGCAGCCTGATCGCCCAACCTTATGCCGCAGCCCTGGCCGCTGAGATGGGAGCTGAGGTAATCCAGGTCGAGCGCCCCGGCGAAGGGGATGCTGCTTGGCGGCATTTGGGGAGACAATTACCAACTAAAGATGGCACAGGCAAGGTGGCTACCACTTGGGTACAAGAACGACGCAACGAGTTTTATGTTACTCTAGACTTCAGCAAGCCCGAAGGGCGCGAGGTGTTTCTCAAACTCATCAAAGTGTGTGACATTTGGATGGAAAGTTCCAAACCGGGGTCGTACCCCAAGTGGGGACTCACCGATGAGGTGGTGTTACAGGCGAACCCGAAAATCGTCATTGCGCACGTCTCCGGCTACGGTCAAAGTGGCCATCCCGATTACCTGGGCCGCGCCTCGTATGACATGATTGGCCAGGCCTTTGGTGGCCTGATGTACCAAACCGGCTTTCCTGACCCCGAGCCGCCGGTGCGAGCAAATCCTTGGACCGCGGACTACATCACCGCGCTGTTCTGTCTCTGGTCCTCCCTGGCTGGTTATATTTCTGCGCAACGTACTGGTAAGGGACAGTCGATCGATATCTCGCAGTTTGAGTCGATCCACCATTTGCTCTCCGGGACTATGGTCGAGTATTTCGCTGATGGGTTCATTCGTGGCCGCTCTGGCAATAAAGCCACCGCTTTCCAACCTTACGATGCCTTTCCGGCACAGGACGGTTGGGTAGTAATCGGCGCGGTCGGCTCTGCGGTCTTCTCCCGGGTCTGTCCGGTACTCGGGCTCGATCCGACTGAGGAGAAGTGGAAGATTGCCTGCACTGATGTCAACTCTATGGAAGGCATCGAGTTCGACGCCATCCTGCGTGGCTGGGTTGCCGAGCATACGGTGGCAGAGGTAGTCGAGACTATGAATGCCGCGCAAGTTGCCTGTTGCCCGATTATGAACAGCCAGGATATGGCTGGAGATCCACACTACAAAGCGCGCGGCATCCATGTGGAATGGGAGGATACCCAGGTTGGAAAAGTAAAGGGGATAGGGGTAACCCCCCACTTTTCCGTGACACCGGGCAAAATCTGGCGAGGCTCCGTTCCTATCGGGCATGATAACGAAACAGTGTATACTCGCTTCGCCGGACTATCGCGAGAAGAAGTTGCCCAGTTGAAAGAAAAAGGGGTGATCTAGTGCCGGAAGAAGAAACGGGGAAACGGAGACGGGGAGAATCGGAGAAGTGTTTTGCCTCCCCGATTCGCCGATTCCCCGGTTCCTATCAGGGGCTCTCCGGAAATTGCAAACGACCCTGCAATTAGCAAAACCGTGCTTCGACAGGCTCAGCACGAACGGCAAAAACCCAAGGAATACAATGCCCGACCCGTTCGCCCTGAGCTTGTCGAAGGGTGAACGACGGATGAACAGCCCCTTGTTGAGTGATTTCCGGAGAGCCTCTCAGTTTGCTACTGACCTCTGCCGCTACTTCCTGATTGCCAACGAACCTCTATGCCACTCCTGGAAATCCGCGACCTGCGCAAGCGCTATGGTGCGGTTGAAGCACTGAAAGGCTTATCGCTCGATGTTGAACGGGGCGAGTTTTTCGGTTTACTGGGTCCCAACGGTGCCGGCAAATCCACCACGATTAACATTCTTCTTGGCTTGATCTTACCCGATAGTGGTTCGATTCGGGTGTTCGACCAGGACTTTGCTATTCAACAGGTGGCGATTCGGCGGCGCATGAATGTGGCCGCGGCATTTACCAGCCTGACTGGCGTACTCACAGTTCGCGAGAACCTCAAGGTTTACGGTCGCATCTATGGCGTCAGGAACCTGGAGCGCAAGATCGACGAGTTACTTGAACGTTTCGAGATTACCGAGCTTGCGCAGCGCAAACTCCAGTACCTCAGTTCGGGGCAGCACACCCGTGTGACCCTCTGTAAGGGCCTGATCAACGATCCTGCTCTGCTGCTCCTCGACGAGTGTACGTTAGGGCTGGACCCAGATATCGCTGAGAAAACTCGCCGCACGCTGCAAGAGTTCCAGCGTGAGCAGCAGACTACGATCCTTTTCACCTCGCACAATATGCATGAGGTTGAAGAATTATGCGGCCGCATCGCCTTTCTCAGCAAAGGAGAGATCCTGCGCATCGACACCGCGGCACGCATTAAGAGCTTGATCCCTCACCACGTATTAGAGGTTCGGTTCGGGCCCGGCATTGACCTCTCGCCTTTCCGACACTTGGACGGCACACCGCAGGCCGAGCTTGGTGGAGATTCGACCCTACGCTTCGTGCTCGACGATCCAGAACGCCAACTCGATTCTCTACTCCGCCGTCTGACTCGGGCCGGTGGTCATATCGCCGACATACAGATCACCCGACCGACCTTGGAAGATGTGTTTATCAAGGTCGCGCGAGGAGAAATCTGAAACAGCCTTTAGCAGTTAGCTCTTAGCTATTAGCCAGACAAAGAAAAGTAAATATTGTAAACGTATCTTTCGGCGTAAAAGTGATCCGCTATTCTGCCTCTTTTTTGCTAAAAGCTAACAGCCTTTCTATGCGTTACCATCTCAGTCAAGACTTCACCTGCACTGCTCCTGCCGTTTGGGGACTGGTGTACAAGTTTACCTGTATCTGTTACCGCAGTCTCGACCGTATCTTCGACATCGTCTACTGGCCAGTCATCTCTTTGCTGTTATGGGGCTTTACCAGTAGGTTTGTCTCGACGACTTCTTCTTCCTCTGGGATTATGGAATTCTTCGTTGGTGGCGCAGTGCTGTGGAGCTTGTTCTGGCGCGCCCAGGCCGATGTCTGCACTTTTATCCTGGAAGATTTCTGGAGCCGCAATATCTATAACCTCTTTGCCTCACCAGTGACTCCGTTGGAGTTATTCTGTGCCATTGGACTGATCGGTTTGGTGCGCTGTCTGTTGAGCTTCGTCTTTCTCGGTTTGCTGGCGTGGTTTCTCTACGCCTTTAATATTCTGCTCCTGGGTGGGACCGCTATTGCCGTCTTTACCACGGTGCTGCTGCTCTTCGGTTGGGTGGTCGGTATCGTGATCTCTGCCTTGATCTTTCGCTTTGGCCTCCGTATCCAAGTGTTGGCCTGGTCTGTGGGCTTTATCATCCAGCCGTTCAGCTGCGTGTTTTATCCCTTGGCGAGTATGCCACGCTGGGTGCAGGTGATTGCCGTGACCCTACCAACTACCCATGTGTTTGAGGGCTTACGTCATGCCATCGCGACGGGTGAGCTGGCGGTCCGACCGCTCGTTATCGCTTTGGGGCTCACGTGTGGACTCTTGATCGCTGCCCTCCTGTTCTTTCAGTACGCGCTCCTGCAGGCAAAAAAGCGGGGGCTGCTCACTCGCTTCGAGATGGCGTAGGGAAGCAAAACCCGAAGGAGGATGTCATTATGGCAGAGGTTACCGAGTATTTGTACAGAATCCAGCCGACGCGCCTGGAGATGCTGACCCAAGGCCCGACACCAGACGAAGCCACTCTTGTAGCCCAGCACTTCGCCTATTTGCAAGAGTTGGCTGCACAAGGAGTTGTGGTCCTCGCGGGGCGCACTCTGACTACCGACGAGCGGGCTTTCGGGGTTGTTATCTTTAGGGCTCGCTCTGAAGAAGCGGCCCGCCATATTATGAACAGTGATCCGGCCGTGAAAAATGGCCTCATGCGCGCGGAATTGTATCCTTATCGTATCGCGGTGATGGCCACACCTGCGTAGCTGGCTCCGCTGTCGTCAACCTAAGGACCCCTTCGTGAATGAGCGGCGAAGGATTGAGAGTTGGGGCCGCGAGATCGGCATGCACGACATTGGGACGCTGTTCGTTACCGCGTGAGGAGGGGCGAAGCATTTGCCCCATAGAAACCAACGCCACGGAGAGCCTGACGCGCAAATGCTTCGCCCCTAACAGGGGTAATATGCAGGGACAAATATGTATCATCACCGGTGCGAGTTCGGGAGTTGGTAAAGCCGCAGCTTTAGAACTTGCGCGGACAGGAGCGACCGTCGCCCTGGTGTGCCGCAACTCCGAGCGTGCTGAGACGGCTCGCAACGAGATTCGCATGGCGACCGGCAATCAATCTATCGATGTCCTGCTGGCAGATCTCTCGTCCCAGGCTGAAATTCATCGGCTCGCCCACGAGATTCTCGAGCGCTATCCGCAGATCCATGTACTGATTAACAACGCCGGGGTCCTCAACCGCGAGCGCACGACCACTGTCGATGGCATCGAGACGGTTTTCGCCGTCAATCACCTAGCGTACTACCTGCTCACGCACTTGTTGCTTGAACGCCTAGCCGCGAGCGGGCCTGCTCGTATTATTAATGTCGCTTCTGACGCGCACCGCTGGGGAACTCTCGACTTCCACGATCTGCAGAACACGCATGGGTATCGGGTGATGCGAGTCTATGGGCAATCGAAGTTGTGCAATATTCTCTTTACCCGTGAGCTGGCCCGCCGGATCAGCGGCACAGGGATAACGGCAAATTGTTTGCACCCCGGTGGCGTGGCGACCGGCCTTGGCTGGAATAACGGCTGGTGGGCGGTGCTCATCGCCAAAGGCCTCCGGCCTTTTTTACGTACTCCCGAGCAAGGGGCCGATACTGTGGTCTACTTAGCTACTTCACCAGAAGTAGAGGCTGTAAGCGGTAAATATTTCGCCGAGCGCCGCGAGAGGCAGCCGGCTCCTGCTGCTCAAGACGATGACGCGGCGAAACGCCTGTGGCAAATCAGTGCCGAATTGACGGGGGTTACCTGGTAAGCTCGACAGCCAACCAGATTGCTGTTCTCTTTCTTTCAGTTTGAGGTTTGAATCTTATGTCTTCTGAAATTGGCCGAGGGATAAAGTTTGGTATCGGGTTTGCCCTGGGAGTCGGATTTATTCTCACTCTCTTCGTGCTCAGCCTCTCGATGTGCGCTGGTCATTTTCACCGACACATGATGGAGCGGATGGAAGAAATGATGCCTGGGGGGCAACACCCAGCTCCTGAGACCGGCGATGACCCGGTTGCCTTCAGTCTACCGGGTCAGCTCTTGCCTGTTACGGCTGGAGAGCAGAGCGTATCTTTTACGCTCCGCCGTCAATACCTTATCAACAACCCTCTACCGTGGGTGGTCGACTAGGAAAATCCTGCCTTCATGTAGGGGACCCCCTGCATTTGCCTCCCGCTGAAAATTCGCATACTTAATACCCCCGCAAAGGCACTTGGGCGTGGGGCGCATGCTGCGCTCCAGCGGAATCAGGGGAGACCTGCATGCACTATTTCTGTGGGATTGATACCGGTGGCACTTTCACTGATTGTGTCGTCATGGACGAGCGCGGGCAGATCACCATCGCCAAAAGCCCTTCGACACCGAAAGACTTCGCCGAGGGATTCTTCAACGCCCTTGAAGTAGCAGCGGAGAAATTGGGTCTTACCCTGTCGCAGTTGCTGCAAGCCACGAGACTCTTGCTGCACGGCACAACAGTCGGAACTAACGCAATCATCCAATTAAAAGGTGTGAAGACTGGGCTCATCACGACCCGAGGGCATGGCGATGCCCTGATCATCATGCGCTCGGTCGGGCGCTCCGCCGGCTTGCCGATCGAAAAGCTGCTGCATGTGTCGCGGCACCAGAAGCCTACGCCAATTATTCCGCGCACCCTGATTCAGGAGGTCAGCGAACGTGTCGATTGGCAAGGCGAAGTCGTCCTGCCCCTCAATATCGACGAGGCGCGGGCGGCGAGCCAAACCTTATTGGATCAGCACGTCATGGCCATTGCCATCTCGTTCCTCTGGGGCTTCGTCAATCCTGCTCACGAGCTGGCAGTCAAACGCATGG
>JACQEL010000841.1 GCA_016200595.1 Deltaproteobacteria bacterium | reverse complement strand
GCGACCCATATTCGACCCGACTGACACCGCCCAGATCGAGAGTTGATCCCACGGCAGCAAATAGCCCGTAAACGATAAGAGCAGAGTCGGGACTAAGAGCAAGACGCCAACCACCCAATTGAACTCACGCGGCGGCTTGTATGAGCCAGTCATAAAGACCCGGAACATGTGCAACCAAACCGCGATGACCATGCCATGCGCCGACCAGCGGTGCATATTGCGCATTAACATCCCAAACGGCATGTCAAACTCAAGATATTTGATGTCAGCATAGGCATATTCGGCCACCGGACGGTAGTAAAACATGAGGTAGACCCCGGTCACCACCGTCACCAGAAACATCAGGAAGGTAATCCCCCCCATGCACCAGGTGAACCGCAGACGCGTGGCGTGTTTGCGCACCTTCGAGGGATGGAGATGCATCCAGACATTCCCCGACACCATGAGGATGCGATTGCGCGGGGTATCTTCATAGCCGTGGCGGAAGATTGATTGCCAGGCCTGCGACTCCATGACTTGTCGTTTTAACTCATCACATTGGCTCATAATGCCCTACACCTTCAAAATACTCTCAGGGTGCTGTTTATTGGGGTCAACCCCAGGCTGCATGCGGAACATCACGCTCTTATCCACGACCAATTGGCCGTCTTCCGCCACGGTGAGTTTGACCCGGTCCATCGGGCGCGGGGCCGGGCCCTCAAAGTTATAGCCGGTCTTATAGTACCCGCTGCCGTGACAGGGACATTTGTATTTGTTCTCGGACGCGAGCCACCGTGGTGTGCAACCCAAGTGCGTACATTTGGCGAAGATGGCGTAGAACCCGCTTGGTTCACGCACGATCCATACGCGGAACTCCGTTTTGTACTTCTCGCTGACTTCGCCGACTGGATAGTCAGCAGGAAAGCCCGCCTTAAAAGTAGAAGGGGGCACGAACAATACTCGCGGAAAAGCCGAGCGCACAAAGGCGAGCAGGCTGATCAGAGAAATCACCCCGAATCCGCCCCAGCTTAAACGCCCGAAGAAATCGCGTCTGGACCACAGTCCACCCCGCTGCGCTTTTTCTCGCTCGCGTTTTTGTCGCTCAGCTACTTGTTCCTGGCGACGGCGTTCTGCTAAAGCCTCTAGTTCTTCTGCCGTGGCCGCTTTCTCTTTGGCCATTCAGTAACCTCCTTGTGATCAAGGGTCTCTAGTGTCGCTTGAACAGGAGGACAGAAAGCCCTCCCCATAGCGCCAGTATTACCGCAAAGCCCAGAAGAAAGATTCCAACTGATGGAAAGAGCAACAGGAGGAAAGCACCGATGAGGAAAAAAGGAATGCTCAAAGCCAAGGGGTTGAACGGTGAGGGGGCCATTTCTCTTGCTGGGGGTGGTTCCTCTACGACCGTAGTTTCCGTTTCGCCCTGCAAGAGGCTGACTGCATAATCCCGCAGTTCGTCGCGCCCCTTGGTTCCGGCTGCGTTAATCAGACCGGAGAGCTCCCGCGTCAGGTCCTCGATCTTCTCCTCGAGTTCCCGGCTGTGCTCTTCTTCTTTTTCTGACTCTCGCGCCACAAGACAACAGCTTTTTTTGCGCAGGCATAAGTATAAGGCTCCTCCTATGCCGTCAACCCCCCTGAATCCTTGCCGTGTTTTTCCCTCCTGCTGCCCTCAGTGCACGGGTATTTTTTCTCTCGCAGCCATCGCCCTACCCTATCTGATCGTCGCTATTCTGTCTTTCCCGCCCATATAGGGACGTAGAACAGCAGGAATTACTATACTGCCATCCTCTTGTTGATAGTTTTCCAATACGGCAATGACTACGCGCGGTAGGGCTAACCCAGAACCGTTCAGAGTGTGGATGAACTCAGGTTTCGCACCAGCCGTAGGCCGATAGCGAATCCTCGCCCGGCGGGCCTGAAAATCACGAAAGTTTGAGCACGAACTGACTTCGAGCCACTCCTGACAGCCGGGCGCCCACAGCTCGACATCGTATTTGATCGCCGCGACAAAACTCAAATCGCCCGTACACATCTGCACGATCCGATAGGGAATGCCTAACCGTCGGCATACGTCTTCCGCATTGTCCACCAAGGAGTCGAGCTCGGCATCTGAGGTCGCCGGGTCGACGAACTTGACCATTTCGACCTTATCGAACTGGTGTCCACGCTTGATCCCGCGTACGTCGCGGCCGGCCGACATTTTCTCACGCCGAAAACATGGGGTGTAGGCTACATGATAGATTGGCAGCCGTCCCGGGTCCAGGATTTCATCGCGGTACAGGTTCGTCACCGGAACTTCAGCCGTCGGTACAAACCAAAAGTCTTCTGCATAGTCGCGATATAGATTCTCGCCGAACTTCGGCAGGTTGCCTGTCCCCACCAGACACTCACCTTTCACCATTGCCGGCGGATAGATTTCAGTATAGCCATGCTCCTGTACGTGTAAGTCCAACATCCAGCTGATCAACGCCCGTTGCAGGCGAGCGCCAAGGCCTTTCAGCACATAGAATCGCGACCCAGAGATTTTGACGCCACGCTCGAAGTCGATAATCCCGAGTTGCTCCCCCAGCTCCCAGTGGGGCTTCGGCGTAAAGGAAAAGGTGGTTGGTTCCCCCACTGTGCGTACAACGATATTCTCATGTTCGTCTCGGCCCACGGGAACCCGAGGGTGTGGCAAGTTAGGAATCTCTAGTAAGCGTTGCTGGAACGTCTCTTCGAGTGCCGAGACTTCTTTCTCCAACTCGGCGATACGGTTTCCCACAGTCCGCATCTCCGCCACGGCGACCTCTCGCTCCTGCGGGTCAGTGATTTTGCGGATTTCTTGCGAACGGGTGGAGCGGCGAGCTTTGAGCGATTCGGTCTCGTGAATCACCGCCCGCCGGCGGCGGTCGAGTTCGAGCAGTGAGTCGATGTCTTTCCCGGGAAACCCGACTTTCTCAAGCTCGGCTTTGACGAACTCTGGCTGTTCGCGAATCAGTTTAATATCGAGCATAACATGTCCTACAGCGAAGGCGGCAGGTCAAAAGCTCCTTTGACGTGTGTGATATGGGGTTTCTCTCCTTCCCACTGAATGCCGATCACATCAAACCGCGCTGCTCGGTTGTGGAGACGATAGCGGGAGAGGTAATGTAAAGCAGTCTTGGCGATCTGCCGTTGTTTACGCGCGTTGACCGAGGCCAAAGGATCACCAAAGGTCACACCCGTATGCGTGCGCACTTCCACAAAGACCAGGGTTTGCCGATCCAAGGCGATCAGGTCAACCTCGCCGAAGGGCGAACGGTAATTTTTTGCGACGATGGCATAATGCTGAGCAGAGAGGAATTGTTCGGCTTCGCGCTCTCCCTGCTGTCCGCGCTCGCGCCGTCGCTGACCTGCGTCCATGACGGTACACTATCCGAGAGCAGCGTTCAGGATCAAGGCCACGAAACCCACACAGGCTTCGCTGCGCTCTCCTTCCGTTGAATCTCTATCTGCTCTATGTCACACTAACTCTCCATGTTCGCCTTATCCGGAGATCTCGATCATGCGTATTAGCCGAGAGGAAGTGCAACGAATGGCATTGCTGGCACGCCTCGAACTCACCGCCACCGAGGAAACCGAACTTATTGAGCACTTCGATAAGATGCTCTCCTACATAGAGAAACTGAACCAACTCGACACCGACGGAGTGGAGCCCACTGCTCATGCAGTCGCAGTTCCTAGCCCCCTGCGGGAGGATCAGGTCACGAACCAGGCAGATACTGAGGCACTGTTGCAAAACGCTCCAGCCCGCGAAGCTGACTTTTTCAAGGTGCCGAAGATTATTGAATGAGTAGTCAGTGACCAAATGAGTAGCCAGTGAGCAGTGGTCAGTGACCAGTCAAGAAAAGTATCTCACACTGACAACTGACAACCGGCAACTGACAACTGACAACCAGCAACTGGTAACCCTATGGCCCTCTATAATCTCACTATCCACGAAGCCAGCGATTTACTACGCAAACGGCAACTCAGCGCTCAGGAATTGACCCGTTCCGTGTTAGAACGCATCCGTACAACTGACGCCCAGGTCCATTCGTACCTGACAGTATGTGAAACCGAGGCTTTGCAGCAAGCCGAAACCGCAGATCGGAGTCTGGCGACCGGAGGACCTCTCCCGCTGCTGTGCGGCATTCCGGTCGCAGTCAAAGATGTCATTTTGACCAAAGGCCTGCGCTCAACCGCCGGCTCGCAGATTTTGGCCCACTTCGTGCCCCCCTATGACGCAACCGTCACATGCCGACTGCGAGAGGCGGGGGCGATCATTGTCGGCAAGGTGAACTGTGACGAGTTCGCTATGGGGTCTTCAACTGAGAACTCAGCGTTCTTGCCGAGCCGGAATCCCTGGGATCTTTCGCGGGTACCGGGCGGCTCTTCCGGCGGTTCCGCCACAGCCGTGGCCGCGGAGCAAGCGCTCGCCGCGCTTGGTACTGACACCGGCGGTTCCATCCGCTTGCCGTCCTCCTTCTGCGGAGTCGTAGGCTTGAAGCCCACCTATGGGCGCGTGAGCCGTTTCGGAGTAGTCGCCTATGCTTCTTCACTCGATCAAGTGGGTCCGTTTGCCAAAGACGCGCAGGATTGTGCGCTCATGCTCCAAGCGATCGCCGGCCATGACCCGCGAGACTCTACGTCGGTCAACACATCTGTACCAGATTACCAAGCGAGCCTGACTCAGGGTGTACGCGGACTGAGGATCGGCATTCCCAAAGAGTACTTCGTCGAAGGGATGCAGCCGGCGGTCGAGGTTGCCGTGCAGCAGGCGGTTGCTGAATTTGCCGCTCTGGGTGCCCGACCAGTCCCTATCTCCTTACCTCACACCGAGTATGCCATCGCGGCGTACTACATCATTGCCACGGCCGAAGCCAGTTCCAATCTTGCTCGTTACGACGGCATGAAGTATGGCTATCGTGCGCCGCAAACCGAGGGACTCGGGGAAACGTATCGTCGGACTCGAGCCCAAGGCTTCGGCAGCGAGGTGAAACGTCGCATCATGCTGGGAACCTATGTGTTGTCAGCTGGATACTATGAGGCGTATTATCTCAAAGCGCAGAAAGTGCGCACCTTAATTCGTCAGGATTTCCTCAAAGCCTTTGAGGCCTGCGATGTGATTGCCACACCGGTAGCGCCTACAACCGCATTCCGCCTGGGCGAAAAAACCGCCGACCCGTTGACTATGTATCTGTCAGACATCTTTACGATTGCGGTGAACCTTGCGGGTCTGCCCGGCCTGTCAATCCCGTGCGGATTTGACGAAAACCATCTGCCAATCGGGGCGCAACTCATCGGCAGGCCCTTTGGCGAGGAGGTATTATTACAAGCAGCGTATGCCTATGAGCAAGCGACGCCGTGGCATCTGAGGAAACCGCCACTTTAAGAACAGTCAGCCGTCAGCACTCAGCAACTAGCAAGACATGCCTTTTTATGACCTCTTTTGCTGAAAGCTGAAGGCTGATAGCTAATCCCTAGAGGGTTTTCATGGAATACGAAGCCGTTATTGGCCTAGAAGTGCACGCGCAGCTGTTGACCGAATCAAAGATTTTCTGTGGCTGCTCGACGAAATTCGGTGCGGCCCCGAACCACAACACCTGCCCCGTCTGTACTGGATTGCCTGGGGTGCTGCCCGTCTTAAACCGCCGCGTGGTGGAGTTCGCGTTGCGCGCCGCGCTGGCCACGCATTGTCACATTGCTGCAGCCAGCCGCTGGGCGCGCAAGAATTATTTTTATCCTGATCTGCCCAAGGGCTATCAGATCAGCATGTATGAATTACCTATTGCCCAGCATGGCTATGTTACGCTTAAACTCAACGGGCACAGCAAACGTGTAGGCCTCACTCGCATCCACATGGAAGAAGATGCCGGCAAAAACATCCACGATGCCCATAGTGACGCGAGTCTGGTTGACCTCAACCGCGCGGGGGTGCCACTCCTAGAAATTGTCAGTGAGCCGGATATGCGTACGCCCGAGGAAGCTGGGGAATATCTGCGCAGCTTGCGTGCCATCCTGCAATACATCGAGGTCTGTGACGGCAATATGGAAGAAGGCAGCCTGCGCTGCGATGCCAATGTGTCGGTGCGACCACAAGGAAGTACCGCACTTGGGACGAAGGTTGAAACCAAAAACCTCAACTCCTTTCGCGCTGTAGAAAAAGCCATCCAGTATGAAATTCAGCGTCAGAGTGAGACGCTCAACGCCGGTGGACGGATAGTGCAGGAAACCCGGCTTTGGGACGCCGACCGTGAGGTCACCCGCTCGATGCGCAGCAAGGAGCAAGCGCATGATTATCGCTATTTTTCTGACCCTGATCTCCTGCCCCTGACGGTTGCGCAGGAGTGGATAGACACCGTGCAAGCCTCTCTTCCAGAATTGCCAGCAGAGCGCCGAGAACGTTTCATGCAGAAGTACAATCTCCCGAGCTACGATGCCGAGGTATTAACCACCCGTAAGGACGTGGCCGAGTACTATGAGGCTGCCGTACATGCCTACCCGTCTGATCCCAAAATCCTCAGCAACTGGATCATGGACGGGGTATTACGCGTCATCAAGGATGAAAAACTTGATACCGGCCTCAAAATCACAAAGTGGCCGTGCCCGCCAGAACAGCTTGGCGCGCTCGTACGCCTTATCGATGAGGGCAAGATTAGCGGCAAGATCGCGAAGACGGTGTTCGACGAAATGCACCACAGCGGCAAAGCGCCAGAGACCATCGTGACCGAGCAGGGCCTTACCCAAGTGCGTGACGAGGGCGCTTTAGCCGTGCAGATTGACCAAGTGCTAGCGGCGAATCCAGAGAAAGTGGTCGAATATCGCGCAGGCCGTGATAAGCTCCTGCAGTTCTTTGTCGGCCAAGTCATGAAAGCGACCCAAGGGAAAGCAAACCCCCAGATGTTAAACGAATTGTTGAGGAAAAAACTGTCAACTGATCACCAATAGTTTGCGACAAGGGGAGGATCATGGATTTTTCTTTTACTCCTGAGCAAGAAGGGTTTCGCCAAGAACTGCGCACTTGGCTCGAAGCTAATGTCCCGCTGGAAGCCTCACAGCTACGTCACCTGCAGCCGCAAGCCTCAGCCGAAGATTTGCAGTTCCTCAAAGCCTGGCAGAGAAAAGTGTACGACGGCGGCTGGGCAGGAGTTTCCTGGCCTAAGGAATATGGCGGGCGCGGCGCCTCATTGGTCGAACGGATGATCTTTGATCAAGAGATGGCCGCCCACCAGGCCCCAGGATTACTGAATGTGTTAGGCTTAGAGATTGTGGGACCAACCCTGATCGTGCATGGCACTGAGGAGCAGAAAAAAGCGCATCTGCCGAAGATTCTTAGCGGCGAAGAGATTTGGAGCCAAGGTTTCTCCGAACCGAACTCCGGCTCTGACCTTGGCTCCTTACGCACGCGTGCAGTCGATCACGGCGACTACTTCATCGTGACCGGCCAGAAGGTGTGGACCAGCCTGGCCAGCTACGGCGATTGGTGTCAGTTGCTGGTGCGTACGAATCTAGACGCGCCTAAGCATCAAGGGATCTCATGTTTGCTAGTCGATCTGAAGAGTCCTGGCATCAGCGTCCGCCCGCTCCGTACACTGACGGGAGACAGCGAATTCAACGAGGTTTTCTTCGAGGACGTGAAAGTTCCCAAAGTGAACCTTTTGGGTGAGAAAGATCAAGGCTGGCGGATCATCATTACTTCGCTTATGTTTGAACGCCAAGGTCTCGGGTTTTACTTCACCTTTGCCCAGAAACGTCACTATGAGGACTTGCTTGAGAAGGTGCGACAGAGCCAGCGTTATGGCAGTCCGGTAGTAGCAGACCGACAACTTCGTCAGAAAATGGCTCAAGCCTATATCGACTGTGAACTGCTCAAACTCAATAATTATCGCGCCCTCAGCCGTCTGCTACGCGGCAACCCGCCTGGTCCCGAAGGCTCTATTCCTAAACTGCAGTGGGCGGAAATGAACCAGCGATTGCAAGAACTCGCAGTTGAGATCCAAGGCCCACATGGCCAGCTCTACCAAGGCGAAGAAAATGCCCGGGACGGGGGCTATTGGCAGTACGGTTTTCTGCGTTCGCGTGCGAATTCGATTGAAGGTGGAACTTCAGAAATTCAGCGGAACATCATTGCTGAGCGCGTGCTGGGGCTGCCGAAGGGACGCTGATAGCGAGGTAAAACAGACCTGCTCCTCCTCAGGTTGAATACGCCGAGTTAAAACGTACATATCCTGTCGAGAGGTCTGAAGTCACCACGTGCGCAGAACCGCGGCCCAAGTGCAGATCAATTGTCAAGGAGAACTCCGGCTGCTGCATGACCGTAGCGGCCTGTTTTTCGTTCTCCGCACCTGTGCTGATACCGCCACGGCCGATGGGAACCTCGCCAATCGTAATATCCAATTTATCAAGATTTACCGTTGCGCCAGCATACCCGACAGCACAGACGATCCGTCCCCAATTGGGATCCCCACCAAAGAAAGCCGCCTTCACCAGAGGTGAATACGCGACTGTCCGGGCAACTTTCTCCGCCTCAGCCGAGTTTTTCGCTCCGTCGACGAATATATCCACTACGCGCGTAGCCCCCTCCCCGTCCTTCACCACCAAACGAGATAACTCACGTAACACATCTCCTATGGCAGTCTGCAAAGTCTTGAAATCCTCGCCTGCGGTTCTGACTTCCCGGTTGCCGGCGATACCATTGGCCAGGAGCACAACAGTATCGCTCGTGCTGGTATCTCCATCTACGGAAATGGCGTTGAAGGAATCAGCCAAGGTGTGATCAAGGATGCGCCGGAGGGCAGTCCACTCAACCCGCGCATCAGTCAAGACATAGCAGAGCATGGTCGCCATGTTGGGATTAATCATGCCCGCCCCTTTGGCCATCCCAGCAATAGTGACTGATTTTCCACCAACAATGACCTGACGAGTCGCAGCCTTGGGAAACGCATCAGTGGTCATGATACCCGCCAAAGCGTTCCAGAAACTGTGAGGCGATAGGGCGGCACACGCCGCAAGGACACCGGCCTGCAACTTGTCCCACGGCGGCAGCACGCCTATTTTGCCCGTCGAGGAGGGTAATACCAACTGCTCATCGATCCCTAAGGTACTCCCAACTAAGGTACAAGTGTCGCGTGCCAAGCGCACGCCGACTTGCCCGGTTGCAACATTGGCAATTCCACTATTCACCACCACCGCCCGCAGACGCCCGGTTTTGATCCGCTCTCGACCAACGAGTACCGGAGCCGCAGTCGCTTTATTGGTGGTAAAGGCCGCAACGGCAGTCGCAGGTACTTCAGAAACGATCAGTCCGACGTCTTTCTTCCCACTCGGCTTGATCCCGCAGGCGACTCCAGCAAAACGAAATCCAGGCACGACAATTGGCCGCTTCTCTACCTTTACCCGCATCTCTTCTCCTCCGGCCTTCTTACTCAGTCCTCAGCTCTCAGTACTGGCTCAGGCGCCATGACACTTCTTGTACTTCTTGCCACTCCCACAGGGACAGGGGTCATTGCGACCAACTTTTGGCGCCTCGCGCTTGCTTTGTTGCGGCTGGGCCTGAGTCGCCACGCCCCCATGACTCATCAAGACTTGTCGCTGGGGCGCGCGTCGTGGCTGCTCAATACGCTGCGCATCCTCCTGGCGGGCAATCTGGACGGTAAAGAGTTTCTCAACAACGTCTTCTTGCATCCGTTGCGAGAGTTCCTCGAACATGGCAAACGCTTCTTTCTGGTACTCTTGCAGTGGGTTCTTTTGTCCGTACCCCCGCAAGCCAATGCCTTCCTTGAGGTGATCCATGGCCAGCAGATGATCCTTCCACAAAGCGTCTATGGTCTGGAGTAAGATCACCTTCTCCAAATAACGCAGCACTGGCGGTGTAAAAGCACGTTCTCTCCCATCGTACACTTCTAAAGCTTTCTCGCGTACGCAGTCGGTAAGGGTTTCTGGCGTATAGTCCTGGTGTCCATCCTCGCTCAAGGGCAGACGGAAGTTGAACTGGCGAAACAAAGCATCGTTAAGACTTTTCCAATCCCACTCTTCTGCATAGACATCTTTATTGGCATAGGAAGCAGCCGTGTCTTCAGCGAGCGCTTCAATCATTCCGAGAACCTCGCTCTTCAGGTTCTCTCCGGCCAGGAAGCTACGACGCTGCTGGTAGATCACTTCACGCTGTTTATTCATCACATCGTCGTATTCCAAGAGGTGCTTACGGATATCGAAGTTGTGCGCCTCGACGCGCTTCTGGGCATTCTCGATGGCACGAGTGACCAAGCCGTGCTCGATCGGTTCGCCTTCTTCCATACCCAGGCGATCCATAATCTTCTGGATGCGTTCGGCGCCAAAAATCCGCAGCAGATCATCTTCCAAGGAAAGATAGAAACGTGAGGTACCCGGATCGCCCTGGCGCCCGGCCCGACCGCGGAGCTGATTATCAATCCGCCTCGCCTCATGACGCTCGGTGCCGAGAATGTGCAGACCGCTGGCCGCTACGACTTTCTCGTGCTCTTCCACACATGTCTGCTGATATTTCTCCAACACTTCGTTAAAGAGTTGTTGGTAAACATCAGGGGCTTTCTCTAGTTGTTCGCGTACCTCTTCGACGACCTTCACCCGCTCGCGTCGCTTCTCTTCGTAGTCGCGCTCCGCGGCAGCAACCGCTTCTTCATAAGGTTTGTATTTCTCCCCGTAGTGTCGGTCGGCCTCTTCATAGTCATGCACGGCTTCTTCGTGAGCCTGCCGAGCTTCGTCGTACAAGCGCGTTACCTCGCCGTTTTCGCTCACAGCTATCTCAGTAATCCGCTCAACAGCCCGATTATAACCTTCCAGGAGTCGCTCGTAGCGGCTGCGCACAGCGTCTAAGCGTGCGGCAGGAGCGGCCGCTCCTCCTTCCGCGAGCAAGCTTACATACTCTGTACGCGCGGTGTCGTACTCGTCCAGTTGATCTTCACTGAGCGCCGGGCCAATCACTTTGTCGTACTCACTCAAGGCCTGTTCGTAGGCAATCCGCGCCTCGTTGTACTGGTCGAACATGGCAGGCTGCTCTCTCGTCCCATCGGTGAAATCGACCTGGCCAGCCAGGTCTTCGTATTCAACCTGGGCCTTTTGCCAAGAGGCATGCAAGAACGGGCGGTAGGTTTCAGTCATGCGCTTGAGGGCCGCATTGCGCGCTTCCTCAAAGGGCAGCCATTCTTTCTCGTAGCGTTGCCGGGCGTGGCTGACCGTGTCATTATACTCCGCGCGTAGCTCCTCCAGGCTTTCTTCGTAACTCTTGCCTGCCTGGGGAGAGGAAGGAACGCCCCCCTTACTGTTGAGCCACCGCTTCTCAATCTCGGCTCGCGCCAGGAATTCAGGGTTCCCCCCCAGCAGAATATCGGTTCCGCGCCCGGCCATGTTCGTCGCAATCGTCACCGCGCCGAAGCGTCCGGCTTGCGCAATAATATTGGCTTCGGCCTCGTGGTTCACGGCGTTGAGCACACTGTGCTTAATCCCTTTCCGTTTGAGTAATTTGCTGAGGTGCTCGGACTTCTCCACCGAAATCGTACCGACCAACACCGGTTGGCCACGACCATAACACTCGGTAATGTCGTCGATAACCGCGTTAAACTTTTCGCGTTCGGTCTTGTAGACGACATCCGGGTGATCGTCACGGATCATTGGCTTGTTGGGTGGAATGACGACGACGTCCAGATTGTAAATCTTTTTAAACTCGACCGATTCGGTGTCGGCAGTGCCCGTCATCCCTCCCAGTTTCTTGTACATGCGAAAGTAATTTTGAATCGTGATGGTCGCTAAGGTCTGATTTTCCTCGCGAATGCGCACCCCCTCTTTGGCCTCGACCGCTTGATGCAGGCCGTCCGACCAGCGCCGGCCAGGCATGAGACGACCGGTGAACTCATCGACAATGAGCACCTCGCCATCCTTGACCACGTAATCCACGTCGCGTCTGAACAGGGTGTGAGCGCGGAGCGCCTGCTGAACGTGATGAAGAGTGCCACGTTCGGTTTCTGCCGGATCATAGAGATTCTTGATCCCTAATATGCGTTCAACCTTCGCTATCCCCTCTTCCGTAAGTGTGGCCGTGCGCAGTTTCTCGTCGATGGCATAGTCGATCTCCCTCTGTAAGCGCGGAATGACGCGGTTGAGCACATAGTATTTTTCTGTGGACTCCTCCGCCGGACCGGAAATGATCAAGGGCGTGCGTGCCTCATCGATCAAGATGTTGTCTACTTCGTCAACAATGGCGAAGTGCAGTTGGCGCTGGACATAATCCTCAAGGCTGAACTTCATGTTGTCGCGCAAATAGTCAAAGCCGAATTCGTTATTAGTCCCGTAGGTAATATCGGCGTTGTACGCGTCCTTGCGGTCGATAGGTCGCAGGTTAAGGTCACGGTAGTCCTTGACCAGGTAGGTGGGATCAAACAGGAAACTGGTGTCGTGGACGATCGAAGCAATGGATAGGCCCAGGGCGTGGTAGATGGGGCCCATCCATTGCACGTCGCGCCGAGCGAGATAGTCGTTGACCGTAATCAAATGTGCGCCCCGTCCCAGCAAGGCATTCAGGTAGAGCGGCAGAGTCGCCACGAGCGTCTTGCCCTCACCAGTCTTCATTTCAGCGATTTTTCCTTGGTGGAGGACCACGCCGCCCAGTAGCTGGCTGTCAAAGTGGCGCATGCCCGTGGTCCGCCGTGAAGCTTCTCGTACAGCCGCGAACGCTGGTGGCAAGAGCACATCGAGGACCTCGGCCTCAGCCTGGAGCACTTCCTTTTCTAACTTCTTGGCCTCTTCCTCAAGCGCGTCGCGCTCCTCGTCGGGCTCAGTGTCCTGGGTTTCATCACTCAGCATCCGCGTCTGCAGTTCTTCCCAGCGCGTCCGCACGTCGTGTGTAGCTGTCCGGATACGGTTGCGAAATTCGTCAGTCTTGGCCCGCAAAGCCTCAAGGCTCAAGCTGGCAAACTCGGGCTCGAGCCGGTTGATCTCTGCAACGATCGGTCGTAGTTTCTTCAGCTCACGGTCGTTTTTGCTGCCGAAGACTTTATGAAGCACAGTGGTCAGCATTGCCTTTTCACCTATGTTCTGACAGAGAAAAACAGATTACTGCGTAGTGTGTTCGGTATTGTACCACGTCACGGCAAAAGAGGAAGTTGCATGTGGTCACGTTTTTCTCAATAATCAGGCCCGTGAAATTTTTCCCTTTCCTGTCAGTTGCCCAATTCCTCGCTTTCTTCGCCCTCCTGTTTGTCGCGGGATGCACGGCGAGGACGCCGCTCCATTTTCCCCCCTCTTCTACTGCGCCTCCTC
>JACQEL010000851.1 GCA_016200595.1 Deltaproteobacteria bacterium | reverse complement strand
CGGGAATATGCCAATGGCATAGAGCTGAGGTTTCATCGTCATACAGACTGAGGTGGACACGCAGGTCCACCTTGTCCAGGTGTTCGGTGAAACGCAGATCGACCGGCGCCGTATAGACCGGGTTGCCACCAATGATCACTAATAGCTTGACATGACCGGCAGCCATATCTTCAACCAACTCACGCAATGACTGGAGGTGGTCGACCTCATTAGCTTCGACTGGGTCGGTGTATAGCACGGTGGTGCCCACGTTCCCCAAAGCGTGGTTCATGGCGTGTGCCAGGGCATGGACGACAGGTGGCTGCTGCTCGCCAACCACAATAAGACTCGTCCCCCTATGCTGCTGTAGATCCTTAACGACCGCATCGAGCCATTGCGAAGATACTGAGCTGACGCCGGACGCTGGACGCCGGACACAGGACACTCCCAGCCCTGCCGCAACCGTCTGGGCGAAAGCAGCGATTTCGCTCGGACGTAGGGGCAAGCGATGATCGGCGGTTGCTCCGGTCAGCGAAGGCGAGCTGTCGACAGCGTAAAGCCGGTTCATCTCGTACTTCCCCGCCAGTACACGTCGCCTGGCGGCAAAGTCGTGCGCGTAACGCACACTGCCAGGGGTACAAGCGAGGAAATCGGCATCGAGCGCCAGGATGGTGTCGGCTTTAGCAAAGTTATAAATCGTATGCGTTGCCTCACCAAAGGCCAGGTGTGCGCCGGCGCGCACATTATCGCGCCCAACCGGCTCGTACTGGTGCCACTGCGCCGACGGGAAGCGACTCAAGAGCGTACGGAGCTGAGACGCCAGAGTCGGTGAGACCACAGTTTCTGTGAGAATACGGAGTCCTGCCCCTTGCTCCGCGCGCTCGGCCGTCAGTGCGTTGAGTATAGCAGTGGTAAAGGCATTCCATGGTCGGATATCGCCCAGATAGGTCAGGGTTTGCGAGCGATCCGGATCATACAGGGTGAGCACCGACGCTTGGGAGAAAAGATCCGTAGCGCCCAGACTGGCAGGATGCTGGGGATTGCCTTCAATCTTGGTTGGCCGTCCCATGTGACTCTCGACTAAGAGTCCGGAGGCAAATCCCCCTAACGGCATGGCTGTGGCAAAATACAGCGGCTTGCCGGGCACGATCTTCTCTGGCGCCCGCACATAGGGCACGATAGTCTCCGTTGGCCGTGACGTACAGGCGTTGAGACCAGCAAGCGCTAACGAGGCGCCCATGAGCTGCAAGAACTGGCGTCGGCTCACCGAATCCCGCCAGCCCGCTGCCTGTCGCGGAAACTCCTGATGTAAGAGTTCCTTAAACTCAGGCGCCTCAGCCAGTTCTGCGAGACTGCGCCAATACTTGCGGCCTTCGGCCGAGTGCTGAGGACTGAGGACTGAGGACTGAGTGCGAAGCAAGTCTCCAGTTAGTTTTTTCTTCATACTCAGTCCTCAGTCCTCATCGCTCAGTCCTGTCTATCGATGGCATGTATCACAGCTGGTCAGAGCCGCGGGGCTGCGGATACGATACTCGTTGACCAATTGACGTCCTAGAGTGAGCTGGTCGCTGGGCGGTTGCCAGTCCATCCGGAAGACCTCTTCTCGGGGACGCAAGAACTGTTCGGGGTGACGGTGGCAGTCAATACACCATTCCATTAGTAAGGAATGTTCCTGCCACATCAAGGGCATACGATCGACGCGCCCGTGACAAGTGACACAGCCAACGCCTTTGTTGACATGAATGCTGTGGTTAAAATAGACAAAGTCGGCCAAGTTGTGGACCCGGGTCCACACAATCGGCTTGCCGCTGCGCCAGCTCTCGCGTACGGGCTCAAGATAGGGGCTATTCGACCAGATTTGCGCATGGCAATTCATGCACGTCTGGGTCGGCGGGAGCCCAGCGAAAGAGGACTCCTCTACAGAGGTGTGGCAATAGCGACAATCAATCCCCAGCCCACTGACATGATGCTCGTGACTAAACTGCACCGGCTGTATACGCGCCCTGTGCGCTTGCGTACCGTAATCTGAGCGATTGAGGGCTGCACCGACCCAGGCGAGAAAGACCAAGAGAAAGACCGCACCAAAAATCGTCAGTCGAGAGAGGGTGTTTGTGCTTGGATGAAAAATCTGTGGCATCACTTGGCTCCAAGGTGGAGTGAGCCAGCTTCTCTCTGACAAGTGGAACGGACGCACGCAGCCGTACTGTTGGCTATCTTAGTTTTCCTGAAAGAGAACACAAGATGCCTGCAGATCATTCGCGACTAAGAACGGCAAAATATAGTCCTGCCAGAAGCTCAATTTGCCGAGCTTGTTCAGTAAAAATCATTAGAGCTGAATCGGAACGGTTACAAACTCTACAGGACGTGTGGGGGAATGCCTACAGGGAACCTTCTCCACGCCGAAATTCAGCAAGAAATTCCATTGCTTTCTTCAGCGCGCTCCTGGCATAGTGCTTGCTGCATTTCTGCCAGAACAAAACTAAGAGCCTGCGGTACGCAGCCCCGGTGAATTTTTTCAGGTTAACCGAGGTCACGAGAGTTAGGAGTCGATAACGCGAAGCGCGCCTCAACGATTTTCCTGCGAGGCGTTCGGAAGGAGTCTTAATCTTATGGCAGGACAAAGTAAACGTGGATTTGCCGCCATGCTTCCACAGAAACAACGGGAGATCGCTCGCCGGGGTGGACAGACAGCTCATCAGAAGGGGACCGCACATGAGTTTACGCCCGAAGAAGCTCGCGTTGCCGGCAGCCGAGGTGGAAAAGCTGTCAGTAGCGATCGGCAGTATATGGCAGAAATTGGGCGTAGAGGCGGCCAGAGTTCTGGGCGGAACACAGCTCGGTCACGCCAGAGCCAAAATGAAGAAGAAAACGAGATGTTGCCAAAAGCGGAAAAGCTCCTGAGCGACCAACTCGACTCGCTCGACGCTCGGATGCCGCAACGCAAGCAACAATTGATTGATGGAGTCTCCCCAAGGTTCGGACGAGGCTGGGACGCTTGAACAACAGGTGTCCCAAGCAAGCTAACGTAGTCAGCTGGAAAAAAAGAGCGAGAGCGCCGCAAGGTTACAAAAAAGTAATTTCGCTGCTTATCGCTCGCTTGCTTATGCACTCCATTTTCTTGGTCGGGGGGTAAGTAAAGAAGGAGTCGTGGTTATGTACGAGAGAGCAGGCTGGATACATTCATCAGTAGCGAGGTCCTTAGCTGGGAGTCTGGCGGAGTCAAACGGCGACCCATGGATAGTCGCGGCGGTCCTCCCGGAGCAGTTTCATAGTACTGCCGCTAGTCTCTATCAGGGCCGGCCGGAAGCCGCGCTGATGAGCGCAGTCCTTGAGGATGCGGTGAATTGTGTCCGCTGTGGATTACGCGACACCGATCGGCGCAAGCAGCGCTTAGCGCGAGAAGCCGAAGAATGGATTTTCAGTGAGGAGGCGGACTGGCCATTTTCATTTTTGAACATCTGTACGGTGCTTGGTCTGGAGCCGCAGTATATCCGTAGAGGCGTGCAACGCTGGCATCAACAGTGTCCGACCTGGACGCATAAGAGCAAGCGGCGGGCGGTGAGGTCGCGCTACCCCATCCGCATCGCGGCTTGATGGGAGAGACCGAAGATTGGGCAAAGTGCTACATCCGTGAATAACTACAATATTTGTGATATTGCCGAAAGTTCAGACAGTCTGGCTCAGTAAGACAGCTTCTGGAGCACCGGAGAATTGGAAGAATATCTTATCCATGAGATGATCGAGCGAGAGGGCATATATACTCATGCAAAACATGGTCAAAGTTCTAGAGAAGGCGGAGATTCCCACTCAGGAGTTAGCATCTATCTTGAAGCAAGGAGCCCTAATGCGGTTGCCCTATCTTGAGGGGCGCGTGCTTCAGGCACAAGAGCGAATCCGGCGTTTTGAGGAACACTATAAGACTACCTTAGAGAACTTGAAGACCCGAGGGCTTCCTGAGAATGCGGATTATGCGATGCACGAGGACTTCATTGAATGGGAATATTGCCATGATGTTCTGCACGAGACTGAGATGACGGTCCACAGCATAAAAGCACTCCTGGAGAAGTTGGAGGGAGCAGGTGACCTTCATTGAGGACAGGGTCCGTCAGATCGAAGGCAAATATACCCATCTCGTTCAAAACCTCTTGGTCTTACACATGACCGAAGAGACATTCAGGTTGGTTCTCTTCCTCAACGGCGGGACAAGTTTGCGAGTGGCAGAGCGGTGGCGAGAAGGAGCTTTGATGCGATACAGTTACTACTGGCTTGATGCTGACGAAGGGCTGAAGATTGGCTGGGATAACGCCCCGCATCATGAACAGCTCGAAAACTTCCCTCATCACAAGCATATCGGCGGGCAGACCGATAGGGTGCCATCATACGAAGTATGTCTTGAAGACGTCATGCGGGTGTTGGAAAAGGAGATATCCAGCTCTCCAAGCTGAAGACACGCTCAAGTCACCCTTGCTGCCGTGCCGGGTGTTTCTCCAGGGGGTTCTCCAGACACCGGAGGTTAGACCAAGAGGTACAAAGATTGGGCCTTCTATCGTACAGAATCGGACCAGATTATAAGATATTGCCAAATGGAAGACAGAGGGTGCCGAGATTGCCGATTGTCAACCCTGTCGGCGAGGGTTGGTGTCATCGGAGCCTTGTCTAGAGCTACTTTCGTGTGCTTAGCCGTACAATTTTACCCACTCAAATCCGCGAAGAGCCATAACAAAGATGATGGGTTTTCCCGAAGAAGTACCAGCACTCGACTACTAGTGGCAGTGAGCTTACCCAGAGCGTCTTTCTCGCTGGTCAGTCAGCGACCAGAGCGCGCAGAGCTAGGTGGACGAGCGCCAGTACAATAGCGCCCAAAAACGCGGGGAGAAACCCTTGTACGACAAAGCCTGGGACAATGAGCGCGGCGAATCGCAACATCAGCGCGTTGATGACAAAGAGAAACAGCCCAAAAGTAAGGATGGTCAAGGGAAGGGTAAGGATCTTGAGGAGAAACCCCAAGGTGCTATTGATCAGGCCAATGATGAGGCTGGCGAGTAAAGCAACGCCGAATCCCTTCACCTCAAACCCGGGAACGATGTGTGCGACAATTAGTAAGCTGAGGGCACTTAAGATCCAATGCAGAAGTAAGACCATCGTCCATCCATACAAGTAGAAAGGTGAGAGTGCAAGCAAGAACCGGCGCCGAGAAGGGCGGTTTGGTAATCAGCGCAGTTAGTCTCTCTGCGGCTTTTATGTCTGATAAAAAATCTTATGGTAAAGATAATGGCGCGTATTGCTGAGAAGAGTACTTCTCAGCGGTAAAAATCCGAATTTGACCTGTCGGACAGGTCAGAGAAAGTTCACTTCAGGAGGTTCGTCCGGAGAACACCCCGATTTGATCTATCACTATCAGTCATATCGAGTCCAGATTTTTTCAGCTCAGCTTTTTGAGCCTCACAGATTTTACCAGAAATTGCTCTTGCGTCATGACGCTCTCTCTCACCTTTGCCGCATGCCTGCTACTGGACTGCGGCCCACTCCACAGACGTACTTTGCTAAACCAGGAGGCAAGAGATTGGTACACACGACCCTAGCGCCTGTCCCCCGTAGGGGCGAAGCATTTGCGGGTCAGGCTCCCCACGGCGGTGGTCTATCCGGGGTAAATGCTTCGCCCCTACCCACGCAGCGACGAACAGTGTCCTCATATCGTGCTTTCCGGTTTAGCGTCCATCTACCCATTCGTGCTCGTCGAGCGTGGTAGATGCAGTTACGCTTTCCTGCTTCCTCCCCTTTCGCTGCTGCCACGTCTGCCACAATTTTTGCCCTGCCTCCCTGAGCTTCTGCCCGACCGTCCACAGTTCTTGCCATGCCGCTTGCAGCTTACGGCTGCTGGAGGGGGGAGTGAGCAGACCAAAGTGTAGAATCTCCATATCTCCGTGGTGTAGACTCTCTTGCACGCAGTAGCGCTGCCTGTTGACATTCTCAAACTCGATAGTAATCGTCGGCCGAAAGGAATCCCCGTCGAACTTCTCAAATGCACTACCGGGGCGCAGAATCTCAAAGCGGGCATCATCCATTACCGCTCCTTCTACCGGCACTGCGTGCCCCTGCAAGGAGCGGCTCTCGCCTTGACGGAGGAAGGCGACAGCCCGGGGAAAAGCCGCCATGACGGGTGGACAGAGGGCAAAGGTTCCCACCCGCACGTTCAGCGCCGTGTGGTTCCCGATGTTCCTGACACAGAAATCCTTTCCCTCTCCAGGCTCAAAAATAACGAAGGGTTGCAGCTGTAATTCGCTCTGTCTCTCTGCCTCCCGCCTGCGCTTAGAGGTTTCTATGGTGTAGAACCCGATCACGCCTGCGGTCACCACCAAGAGCCATCCCTGCCACCAGAGGAGTCCTGTCTGCGGATCTCCCGCGTCGAGTGGCGCTGGCTGCGGTGGCATGGTAGCGCCGAGAGCACTCGATGCTCCTTGCTGCCCACGCAGACCGCGCTCGCCTTTTTCTCCTTTCGGTCCGGGGGCGCCGACTAAACCAAGGGCCGTGACGCTGAGCCGAGTCTCCGCTTTCCGGCAGGTTTCTCTTACAAAGACCGCGCCGTTCTGATCGCGGCAGAGTACGTCCGCGTTTACACGCGAGCAGAGCCCCATGAGTAGACCGAGGATGACGACCGATAGCCAGTGCCGATGCATAGTTCCCTCCCCACCGTGCTTAGCCCACAACCCCGCTTCGTTTGCCAGCACTTGTGTTTGAGTTCGTGAATAATGACGAGGAGAGCTTGCAGGGCAGAACTGAGACCGTAGGGTCTCTCGTGGATTTGCTCTTGACTCTCGCTCTCCTTCCGTTCCTTCCATCGCCTCCACCCTCATATCGCGAGCCCACCCCCTAACGCTGAGGTTTCAGTCACCTCGCCACTGTACACCTCAGCAAAAATATCAGTTCCAACGCACCCTTTTCTACTATTAGCGCCTCACCGGTCGAAGTCAAATCCCATCTGTATTGGCCGTCCTGTCAGCGGCTCAGGCTGTGCTTACTGCTAAGTTGACCACACCCTCTCCTTGGGTGCATGAGGACAGCGCTCAGGCACAGGCTACCGTGTAGACGTTGCGTAGCCCGGCAGGCAAGGGAAACTCCCGCCAGGTTTCCCCGCCATCTCGCGTGCCGAACACTTGGCCGATGCTGTTTACACCGAAGACACACCGCGCGTTCTGACGACTCACCGCGACCGACATCATCGTGCGGCGTGGGGTGACATGGTGATCAAAGCGTTGCCACGTTTCTCCGAGGTCCTGACTGCGGTAGATGGACCCTGCCTGACTCATCGCAGCCGGGCTGAGCGCCGCATACAGGGTGCGGGGATCATCAGGAGCCGCCTGGATATCGCGCCCATAGGCAAAGGGCGAGAAACGCCAAATTTCCAGCTCACGCCAGCTCTCCCCCTGGTCGGTGCTACAAAACAGCCCCATCCGGTTCGCGAGGAAAACCATGCCTGGCTGTGCGACGCTTACAGTGACAGCATGAGCGTCCATCATTCCCTCAACTTCGGTATCGCTCCCCAGTTGGCTCCTCAGATGCGGTCGATCCGCAAGCTTGAGCAAGGCTGGAGTACAGTCACTCCAGGTGTCACCGCCGTCTTGACTGCGGATGACACCACCAACTTCGAGTGCGGCATAAATGTTATGCGGCTGGCTTGGATCAATCGCCAAGCGAATAACCCGCATGGGAAATGCCATGCGCACGGCCCCAGCAGTCGCCACGATGGGCAGTTGCCGCCAGCTCTTTCCGCTGTTGTCACTGCGATAGATCGCCGCCGGAGCTGTGCCAAGATACAGGAGCTGGGGATTGTGCGGGTGAAAGACGATCGTCCACACCACGCCTCCCTGATCTGGAAACGTGAGCCGCTCCCACCGATCGCCCCCATCGGAGCTGCGATACGGACCGAATTGAGTACCAGCATAGACAATCCGCGGATCGCGTGGATGGATGGCAACCGTGCGTACTTCAACTTTGTCTGGTAGTCCTTTGGTGAGATGCTGCCACTCGGTAGCGCCCACTTCCTGGCGAAAGAGGCCGCCAAGCATTCCCGCACTTTCAGTTGCCGTCCACTGTGGTACGCCGACATATACATGCTGAGGCATCGGTTGCCCTCCTTCTCTGCCTGCTAGAGTGCGTACAGACATCAACCAAGCCTGGCGCTACAGCTAAGCCATTGGCATTGCGGCCAGTCGAGGAGCCGTCGGTGATCTTCCTCATGGCAGCCGTGTTCCCGCCAGGAACAGCAATGTTACCACGAACCCCTGTATGGCATAGAACCCTCCTCCCCGGGCGGGTGCATAACAATTTTCTGGTAATTCAATCAGAGTTTCTTGCTAACCCGTCGTTCACCCTTCGACAAGCTCAGGGCGAACGGGGCTGGGGATTAAATGCGTTGTTAATTTTCCGTTCGTGCTGAGCTTGTCGAAGCACGAACACCGCACGGTACGAATCGAGCAAAGATTTTGTTATGCACCCTCCCCGGGGTTGTGCTAGCCTCCTTGGCAAGCACTTCGGGCGTACGCCGCAACTTCAGCGCGCCTCTGTGGTTCATTACTGAGAAACCCACAGTAGAAGGAGATCCTGCGATGAGAGCCACACTGGTCGCCCTTTTCTTAGTCCTGAGGTGCGTGAGCCCTACTTCTGCCTGGGCCGTCTATTGTGGCAATCGCTTGGTGTCCCTGGTGTCTGGCCGGGAGACACAAACGAGCGTGTGGTACAAATGTGGGGAGCCAGACACGACCAGCAGATATGTGCACTATCGCGCGGTGCAGGAGACGGATGCCTTTGGGGGCACGCACATCACCGGCTACGTGCCCGTGGTCACCGAAGTGTGGGTATACAATTTTGGGCCACGGCGGTTCATGGAGGAGTTCTCGTTTGAAAACGGACGGCTCAGCGCTATCGCACCCCTAGGGTACGGTTACTAAACCGCCTCCCTTTCGACGCCATGTATGGCAGGGACTGCAGGTGTTCTTGCCTACGGATCACGCCATAACGAACTCCCGTTCGGTGGGAGAGGGATATGCACCCCATCCCCGGTCCTCCTTTGCAATGGGGCTCCGCTTATGATCCGGCTCGCTCTGCCACCAAATTGTAGAGACGGTGGCAGAGCAGCACTGTTCCGTAGCAGGACGAGAGCGGAGCTGCTCTCATCCGCCATCAACTTGACCGGGGTGGAGCAACTCTGGTTGCGGGGGGAGGTTGAGGACCTCTTCAGGAAAAAGTTCGGCCAGGTACCGGACTACATGCTTGACTGACAGCATCCCCACCGGACGGTGCGCCTCATCGACCAGCGGCAGATGCCGGAAGCCCCCTTCGCTCATCAGGTTGAGGGCAAAGGAGATGGAGGCCTCTACCGGCAGCACTTCCGGGTCACCCGTCATCACAGTTTCTACGGGTGTCTGGGCGGGGTCTTGGGCACTGCCTGCTACTTTATTGAGCACGTCGCGTTCGGTAAAGATGCCGACCAGGCGGTCTGCCTCTTGTACCAACACACACCCCACATGGTGCTCCTGCATCATACGGATCGCCTCGGCGACGCTCGTCGTGCGGGTGACGGAGAGCGGGGAGGCAAATGGTAACACCTGGATCGGCTCCTGCAGACTCCGCGCATCGAAGGCCTTACGCGCTGGCCCCGAGCGTTCTTCGATGATCTGCTCTTCCTCTACCAGGCCCTCTCTGGGATAGAGATCGCTAGGGAGTGCTTCTGCCATAGTACAGATCCTCCTCACGGGCCACCCTATAGGAGCTCACTGCATATTTGTCAATGCGACGAGCTGAGTGCATGCGAAGGGCTTCATCGACAATGGACTGAGGACGACCTTAAATGCCTCGGTCTTTTCTCTTAGTACGTCGTGGAATCGGCAAGGGGCGACGTTAAAGAAATAAGCGGCGGCGAGAGGAACGCAGCGTACATACGGTTGTCTTTCATACCTTTCTCCCTGCTCCTAAAGAGAAAGCCAAGATAAAGTGTCAGAGTGAATGGAAAATTGCCCTGAGGACACAGAAGGTAGCAAGGCGCATGAAGACACTGGCAGTGTGAAGATCGAGGCTCCTTTGCGATCAAGGCAATCGGGTGAACGTGCTCAGCGCCAGCGACCCGCGACAAAAACATAGCCGCTGCCACGATGAACCCACTGCGGTGGGATCCACACCGCCCCGCGTCGTGGCGGCACGACCCAGTGACCTTTAACCCAGACGTATCGGCCACCTCGCCAGACGTGATAACCGCCAGTCCACACATGGTGTGGACTCGGGGCCTTGCCAACCACGACCACGCTGACTGGAGGAGGCGGCGCGGTTTTGACGATGATCGCTGCTGCACGGCTCGTCGTCACGATCGCAAAGGCGAAGAGAGCCGCCAACAGGGAAACAGCCAAAGGCTTCTGCATGTGTTCTCCTTAACGGATGTTTGCCATTGGCACTATGTATCCAAATCTCCAACCGTAGTATATCCCAGCCATGAAGGGTCGTTTACTGGATGACGAAGTCAAAAAGATGGCTGGCTTCAGGCTGGAGGCTGATCAAAAAAGCCCACCATGCGTCAGAAGGCGCGGTTCGTCCTACAATCACGTGGGTACACCGAGGCGACCACAAAGGCACCTGAAGATGCGGTTTCCGTGGTAGAGGAGAGCACGGCCTCATTCGTCCGCAGTGTCTACCAAAGCGGGGCATTCACGACCCACGTTGCTTCTGCGCGCTCAAGCGTTAAGCAGTTGAAGATGTACGTTGACACGGCCCTGGCAGAGCTTCTCGAAGTCCACAGAACGCCTAACTCACCGTTGAACCAGAGGGACGCGCAGATTAACGGCCATTCGTTAACTCGGCCTTTTGCCAAATGCCCAATTCCACACTATGACTACTCTGTAGCATTTGTACGACGCCCTCTCTGTAGCGATTCTTCCTCTCCCTCCGTCACTAGCACGGCCGCCGCGGCTCGGCTCGCATTTGTGTTTTGCACCCTCGTCTTGTATAGCTGGGTAAATTGTGTCCGTAGAAGGAGGGAGAAGTATGAAGACTTCACAGTATGTCTGGCTGGTGGCCGGGCTGGGGCTGGGCCTGCTGCTGGTGGGGCCGCCTCGCGCCCGCGCGGGGGTGGGGCCGGGGTCGTGTGTGACGGGGAACAATGTCTGTCTCAACAACACCGGGGATGTGGGCAAGAAATCGTGCAACGGGAATTTCGCCTGCGAGGACAACAGCGGGCGGATTGGCAACAGCGGGGCCTGCACCGGGGTGGGCGCCTGCCTGGGCAACAGCGGTCGCGTCCTTAACACCTCCTGTGTCGGGTTTGAGGCCTGCACTGGTAACATGGCCGCCGTCGGCACCCACACCTGCGTGGGTGATTTCGCCTGCGCTAGCAACGACGGGAAGATAGGCAACAACGCCTGTGTCGGGGCGAACGCCTGCAATAGCAACGACGGGGTCGTCGGCACCAGTTCCTGTAAGGGGGAGCTCGCCTGCAATGTGAACACCGCCACCGTCGGCACCGATTCCTGCAACGGGGCGGCCGCCTGCTACCACAACACCAAGCCGATTGGTAACAACGCCTGTAAAGGAGAGAAGGCCTGCTGTGGCAACACCGCCCCCATTGGGCCGGGCCAGTGTAACGGCCCGCCGGTGGGGGGCGTCGGCGTGTGCCAAGTTGGGACGTCGTGTCCATAAGCGAAGGTGAAGGGAGCAATGTAGGGTGGGTCACGACCCACCCTACGTAGTCTGCGCCCGGATGAGACCTTTCGTCTTATTTTGTCTCGTCGCGCGTCTTCCTCACGCACAGTTTGTGCTCTATTGACGCGGTGCCGGCGTGGCGCTCACTGGCAATCCCACTGTAAAGTTGTAAAAAGTCGCAAGCAGTAGTACCATGACGCGCGAAAGGGCAGACTCATGGCTGAAACGCAGGGCATTAGGCTGGACGACAAAACGCGTGACCGCCTCAAACGCTTGGGAGAACAGCGCGACCGTTCTCCCCATTGGTTGATGCGCACGGCCATTGCGGAGTATCTCGACCGGGAGGAGCGCTACGAAGAGGAACGGCGGGAAGACATGGCCCGCTGGGAGCGTTACCAACTGACGGGCGAGGCCGTGCCCCATAAGACGGTCGCCAAGTGGCTCAGCGATACGGCGCACGGCAAGGCCGCGCCATGCCCGCGCTGAAGTGGGTACCGGAAGCCCTTGAGGATCTGGAGCGGCTGTTCGCGTTGCTGCGGGAGAAGAACCCGGCCGCGGCCGCCGGCGCCGCACAGACCATCCTTGACGGCGCTAATCGGCTGGTCACTCCGCCACGACTAGGCCGCCCGATGCCGGATAAAACGGGCCGCCGTGAGTTGTTCGTGCCGTTTGCTTCCGGGGCGTATGTGCTGCGCTATATGCTAGAGCAGAGAGTGGCTTATCCATTGGCGTTTTCTACTGCAGAACGGCGCGTAAGCAAACAAGAGTGTGAGGAGAATATACTTGATCTAGGAGCGGTCCTTCCACTTGAGACCTTTAATGTAGGGTGGGTCATGACCCACCCTACGCAGGCGTCCCTAAACAGGTCAGATAAGTAATAGTCGAAAAAGTTGTGCTACAAAATACCGCCAGAGATTCTTGAGGTTCCAGGTACAGCCGCTGAGTCAAGGGAGACCTAGAGACATGTCATGCTGAGCCCTTCGGCGGAGCCTGTCCTGAGCATCGTCGAAGGACTCAGGATAAACTCCGCGCAGCATCTCACTCTGAGACCCTTCGCTGCGCTCAGGGTGACATCCCTGGTGTGCTAATCTCTTGTGGTCTGATTTCGTTACTGCTCTGTTGTAATGCCACGCCTTTAGATTTCTGTGCGAAATTTATTCAGGAATCGGTATACCCGTATGGCGAAAAAAAAGCGAAAGTGCTATGGTCCTGCTTATGCGAGGGATGCCGATGGACCTCTTAAAACTAGCCTGGAAATTCGTTACTTTTTATGAGCTGAATCCCCAGACACTACGGCGTCTGGCAGTGCAGTATGGACTACAAGAATGTGGCGGATTCCCTCTCGTTGCGGCGCCACGCTCAGGCTCACAGGTGTCGGATCACCTCATTGCCGCAGTTGTTGAGGAGCGGGACCCCCGGGTGCGGCGCTGTTTGACACACCAAGCGCTGTTAACCCAACAGGTAGTAGCCTTGCGGACCCGCGGGGTGAGCGCACGAGTCCGCGGGTGGCTCATTGAGATCGAAGGGGGGAAGGCGCGGCGTATGCATAGGTTGTCTCTCGTTCACTCCCGCACTGGACGTTCGCATCCAGGGTAAGCGTTCAGCCGTCAGCCATCAGCTTTCAGCAAAAACAAGGAGATTCTGTCGGCAGGCGAGGCTGCCGCGCGTGAGCAGTTGGCTGGCCTCTCTTAGCTTCCTTTGTCTGGCTGACGGCTGAGAGCTAATAGCTGAACGCTTACGGTAAATAAGCCAAGGCCAGCGGCGCAAAATCACTCCTTATACAGGAAGGGGCGGGATTCCTCGCTCCTTCTTTTTT
>JACQEL010000850.1 GCA_016200595.1 Deltaproteobacteria bacterium | reverse complement strand
GGGACCGACGAGAGCTTACCCTTCAACTTCTCCTTTTTCATCCGTGGTGGCGACGCCCCACGTCATGAAGGCTCACGCGATTTAGACGACTGCCCTCTCTCCATTAGCAGCAACATGTCGCCATCGATAGAAACAAGTTGCGACATCTCCAAACGCCCCGGTTTCTACAGCTGGAAACGTTTCACCGGCGCGCTCTATAAACCCTATAAACATTTTCCTTCCTCCCTATAAACTCTATAAACCCCCACTGTCAATGATTCGCTCCGCTCCGCCTAAAGCGACTGCCCGCACGTAACGCATTCCTAGACCTGCCGCCGTGGGCCCCAGCGTCCGCCCAGTTGTTTGACCTGCTGGCGTAGCGTCACTTCCGACAGGGTGAGCCGGATGGGAACCAAGGTATCTCCGGCGGCACCCACGGCTCTTCCTCAATGATCAGCTCGAGCGTCTTCAACCGCTTTTGCCGCTGCTCGTCAGAGCGATAGCGCACGCACAACGCACACTAAGCGATCCCCGTACTGCGTCAGCAACTTCTCCGCCCCACGTTGTCCCGGATGGACGGTTGAACAAATATGCATACCTTATACGATCGTGACGGTACACGACTGAGGAGGTAGGCTACGCGGAGAACACTTTCCAGAGCGTCGCGACCGCTAATGCTAAATCAAAACACGGAAGATTCGTACACTTCCTCACAGTGTCTGCTCTGTGCCCGTTCGGCCTGAGCCCTTCGACAAGCTCAGGACAGGCTACGCGGAGCGAAGTCGAAGGCCACAGCACCCCCCAGACACCGGCTCTTCGACTTCGCCGCGGACGCGGCTACGCTCAGAGCGAACGGGAGTGGAGTTCACTCAAATAGTGTGGCTCTGTGCTAAGAAAATAGGGTCAGGTCTTGCAGAAATACATAGTGAGGACCGGTGAAGGCTGAGGCAAGAGGATTCGATTGCAAAAAGAAAGACCTGACCCTGTTCCCCCCCCCGCTCAGCGCCCCCGGCCAAACCGAGACCCTGCATTCAGACAGAATGCCAAGCGGGCCGGGGTGCGCTGCAGCGGGAGTGTTAGACCACGCTATTGCGCCCGCGGGTTAAGGATCGCAACAAGCTTACCGCCACGAAACACATACCGCACGTCACCGTACCACCAGGTGTTACCTGCACGACGATCCGGTTCACCCATTACTGTAGCGATTTGATCAGCAGACCAACCTATCATCGGCTGATTGCTCGTAGCGGCCGACGCCGCCGTTTCATTCGGCATTGTAGCCGACTTCCCACGCGAGGCCGGCCTCGCATTACCCTTCCCTTGCTTTACAGTCTGCTTGCGGTCCGGTAGTTGGGCATCGGTCTGTGCTGCGCCGGTCTTCGGTTTCGAGGGGACAACTTCCTTATGCGTCGCCTCTGGAGCAGCCGCTGTTGAAGCCGTACCGCTGGAATACGCTTCTCCAGGATACGATTGCGGCGCCGGGCTCGGTTCGGAGTTGCCATTGAAACCGCGTGGAATTGTGAGAAGCAACGGCACACCGAAGACTAATACTCCTATCACCACAAGGCCGGTGTTGACCCGAGATACCAATCCTGAATGCGGCTTCTGAGCGTCCTGGTGCAGTGATGAACCTTGCTTGCCTGGTGTGGCTGTCGCACTTGAAACTGCTGCAGGAAGACCGCTACGACTCGGTGCCAGAAGAGTATTGGAAATGGTGGTCGAGGCGGTCGTAGGCCCTTCCAACAGAAGTTTCGACGATGTAAGCAAACGGTTGCCAAGCGATTTGCTCTCAATCAAGAAGCGCGTCACTCGCGCGAAGTTCTGCCTGAAGCTTTCTCGGGTCTTCCCTAGGATGTCAGCCTTCTGCCGATGAATCCACGCCATGATGCGATCATTCAACTGCTGGACTCCGAACTCTAACCTCTGCTTTAGGTCGGTCTTCACGCGTTCCTTCATCGCGTCAAGATCTTCACCTCCAAAAAGACCGATGAGCACGCCCGCAGCAAGGCCAATTAAGGGGTGCGCCAGATACGCACCCGCCAGAAGTCCCGCCGCGGCCCCGCCTGCGGTAGATTCTTGGACACTAAGGCCTATTCCCCCAGCTACCTCACGTATTTCTGCATGAATGCCAGCGACTGACAGCCGCGGCGGTACGAATTGTCTCTTAGGGTTGAGCTGCCACAGTTTAATGGCGACATAGACTACGACTACTTGGAGTGGAGCAAATTGGATCCATGTCGTATCTCGGATTGCCACTAGCCACGGACTGATATCTGCAGCGGTTGGCAGGTGGGACACGATTGCCAGAAGGAGAGTTATGAGAATACCGCCTAGAACAACGGAATTATGATATAAGGAATGAACCCAGTATTCGCGCCTTGCGTCATAAAGATCACTGAATAGTTGATTTAGGAACTCTTTGTCTCGATCCGCGGCTGCGTTAATCAACGATGCAACATAGTCCTCCATCTGTTTAACCATTTCGCTCCACGTCTGTCCTATTGACCGTTCAACCAAGGTCTTCAGGTTCGAGCCGGAGGAGGCAGACGATACCCTGTCGAAGATGTAGGCCTCCGTTGAAGCGACAAGGCGGTCCCTGTAGGCTGCGTAGTCCTCCTCGATTCGTGCGAACCGTCCGTCGAGCTGTTGGGAGATGCCAGAAGCGATGACGACATCCTCGGGCACGGCGATTTCGGAGGCTGCCTTGTCCGTCTTGCCCGTTAGAGCATCACAAATGAAGGAGTATGCGGCACCCAAAAGTATAAACTTCTGGGTGTCACTGGAAGAACCAGCGTCGGGATGGTACTTTCGTGCAAGGTGCCTATAGGCGGTTTTTACTTCGTCGAGATTCGCGGACCGCGATACTCCCAGAATCTCGTAGGCTGCGTTGAGATCCAGCTGAGGCATCTCCTCTAATAGAACCGACAGACCAGACCTACCATAATAGCGGCTCGACTCTAGCGCAGGCTAACGCCACGCGTCAGGCGCGGCTGAAAGCGGGAGCGAGGCACGAGCGGACGCTGGAAGCCGTCGCCTGCACGCGCTTGTTCGGCGGGGTATTGGCTACGATTGCGAGCCCTCCGGCTTCCAAGCAACGTTTGACCACGCCCACCGTCTCCGCCGCGTTTTACAGGACTTCCTGCATGGGACGAACGCGCGAGTGAGGTAGAGGCCGTCCCTCAGAGGCCAAGTGGCGAATCACCTCGTCAACGACTTCGCAGAGTTCGCTGTAAAGCTTTACTGGATCCTCACCATGAATGCCAGTCATGACATCTGGACACTTCCCGATGTAGATGTGGTCTTCGTCACTCCACTCGATCCATTTATGATACTGATCGCTTGCTTTCATCGCTTCACCCGCTCTATGGCTTGTCTGACTTGTTTTTCTTGATACGCTTTGGCATCGTCACCGGTTTGCCCGCTGAGGGTCACAGCGCCAGCATATCTGGCATGCGTAAATTTGCGATGTGCGCCTTTTCCGCCGCCCGGGATTTCGTAAAATCCGGCTGCGCTGAGATCATGGATAAGCTCTCTGATTTTTCTTGGCATTTTTACCGATTCAATAGAGAGCGTAAACTATTTGAAGCCGAACATGAATTAGACGACTGCCTTATCTCTATTAGTAGCAACATGTTGCTACCGGTAGAGACAAGTCGCTACATCTACAAACTCCCTGGTTTCTACAACTGGAAACTTTTCACCGGCGCTTTCTATAAACCCTATAAACATTGTCCTTCCCCTCTATAAACTCTATAAACCCCCACTGTCAATGATTCGCTCCGCTAAGCCTAAAGCGACTGCCTGCGCGCAGCGCTCTTCCCAGACCTGCCGCCGTGGGTCCCAGCGTCCGCCCAGTTGTTTGACCTGCTGACGTAGCGTCACTTCCGACAGGGTGAGCCGGATGGGAACCAAGGCATCTGCCGGCGGCACCCACAGCTCTTCCGCAATAATCAGCTCGAGCGTCTTCAACCACTTCACAAGAGCGAGTTCTCCCTGTATCGCGGTCAGATCCTGCTCGATCCGGTTGAAACGGTTGTCGTGGGCTTGCGATGGCCTCAGCAGCTTTCCGAGACTTCTCTGGGCTCGCGCCAGCTTCCGTGTGGGTGTTAAGCGTAGCCGCGCCCAACCTACCCGAACTTGACCCGGTCGCTTTGCTATCGTTTAAGAGCGAAGACCCACAGCACGCCTCCCTGCGGAACAAAGGTCTGAGTGCCGAACGCTTTATCGAGCAGTTCCTGCTTCCGTTGGGCATCGACCCCCCATCCCGACTGGACGGCGATGTATTGCACCCCATCGATCTCGTAAGAGGTTGGGACACCCGTGATGCCAGAGTTGGTGCGCTGCTGCCACAGGAGTTTGCCGGTCTTGGCATCAAAGGCGTGGAAATAGCGGTCGTTGGTGCCTCCCAGAAAAACGAGTCCGCCGCCGGTGGTCAGCACCGGACCCCAGTTGTGTGACTTGAACTTTGCCGTCCAGACTTTCTTTCCAGCATTCAGGTCCCACGCCTGGAGTTCACCGATGTGATCCTTGGCCTCCGCAGAGGGGAGTAATTCGATGGCCGAGAAGTCAACGCCGATATAGAGTTGCCCCGGCTGGTAGGTTTCTTGTTTCCCGGTGAGGGCGCCACACAAATTCTCATTCGCCGGAATATAGAGATAGCCAGTCTTCGGGTTGTACGCCGCCGGCGGCCAGTCTTTTCCACCCCACACCGAAGGGCAGAACTCAGCCCGTCTGCCGACCCCGAAGATCCGCTGGGGATCATACGTCGGCCGGCCGGTTTCGGGGTCTAGCTTGGTAAAAACATTCTGATGCACGAAGGGTTCGGCGTGTACGTAGCTGATCTTGTTGGCGCTGCGCTCCAATAGCCAAAGATAGCCGTCGCGCGCGGCGTGCACTAAGGCCTTGATCGACCGCCCGTTCCGTTGCACATCCATCAGGATCGGCGCGGAAACTTCGTCCCAATCCCATGAATCATTCCAGTGATACTGATGGTACGCCTTAAGCGCACCAGTGTCTGCATCCAAGGCGATAACCGAGTTGGCGTAGAGATTATCTCCACGACGTCCCTCCCCGAGGAAAGGACCGGGGTTGCCAGTGCCCCAATACGTCAGGTTGAGTTGCGGATCATAACTTCCGGTGATCCAGACAGGCGCGCCGCCTGTCTTCCAGGTGTCGCCAGGCCAGCTCTCGCTGCCGGCTTCACCAGGAGCGGGAATGGTGTAGGTCTTCCACACCGAGTTCCCGGTTTCCGCATCGAAAGCTTGCACGAAGCCGCGAACCCCCAGCTCGCCTCCGGACACGCCGATCATCACTTTGCCGCGCACTACCAGCGGCGCCAGGGTCATGTAATATCCCTTGAGATAATCTTCCACCACCTGATCCCACACGACTTCACCAGTTCGTGCATTTAGGGCTAAGAGGTGCGCATCAACTGTGGCGAGGAACACCTTGTCTCCGTACAGGGCAACCCTTCGATTGGTTGGATGCAGTTGAAACAGATCCTCCGGGAGGTCGCGCCGGTACCGCCACAGCAAATCTCCCTTTTTCGCATCCAACGCTAGCACTTGATCCTTTGGCGTCGTAATGAACATGACCCCATTATTGACGATAGGAGGAGCTTGATGCCCTTCCTCAACCCCGGTGGAGAACGTCCACACGGGAACGAGTTTACCGACGTTCTTGGGGTTGATCTGGTCGAGCGGGCTATAGCCCCAACTAGCGTACGTCCCGCGATACATGAGCCAATTCTCGGGCTCTGGGTGCAAGAGTCGTTCGTTGGTCACTGGCACGTACGTCGTGATTCCCTGAGCTGTCGCTAGACTCGGGAGCAACCCCGCCATCACCATGGTTATGAATCTCGCTATTCTCCTCATCGCAACCTCCTCACTTTTGGCTCGCGCCGACTTGACCCGAGAAAGGTCCTGCGACCGTTACGTTGCCATCCACAACTTGGAGCGGCAGCGCCGCTAGTGGTCGAGGAGCAGGCCCACCTACGATACGGGCTCGATCCTTGGGGTCGTACTCAGAGGCATGGCAAGGGCAGACAAAGTGCTTGGTCTCGGCCTTCCATCCGGAAACGTCACATCCAGTATGCGTACAAATAGCCGAATAGCCGACAATCCCCTCAGCCGCGACCGTACGCGTCGGTTCGGTCAGATCTTCTGGCACGAGATGGACTAAGAGCACGCGATTGAGACGGGACCCGTCTCGCACCGTCTGAGTTGCAGGCTCAAGCGGATAGGCGATCACCGGGGGGCCTCCCAACGGCAAGTCCTGGAGGGTAATGAGTTGTCCCTGACGGTCTCCGAGTGAGAACACCAGCGAGTCACCGGCTTGTGGTCGCGTTTTTCTGAGTTCTTCTGTAGCTCCGCCGGCCGCACCGACGAACTGTAGGCTCAACCCCACACCGAGCATGGACTTTAGTAGGGTGCGGCGGCTCAGGGGGTGAGACACGCCGCACTTCTTCTGGTAACCAGGACGTGGCATGATCGTGGACTTTCCTCCGTGCGGCCCCTTCTATGGGCAGGGTGGTAAGAAGTCAATCCTGGCGAGGCATGTGTAGCGATTGAACAAAACAGTTTGCGTGCTCTTTCTCCTTTGACTTCGAGAGCACGGGATAAAAGGAGGTTCTCATGGATTTGAGCAAACTCGGCATCATCACCTTTCTCGATGCGCTGAATGGTAAGGAAGCTGGTCAGTTTGCCCGCAAAGTTGAGCAATGGGGTTACAGCGTGCTGTGGGTCCCTGATGCGATGGGCCGCGAGGTTTTTTCGCTGTCAGCGTCCTTGTTGAGCCAGACGGAACGCTTAGTGGTTGGCCCCGGCGTCGTGATCGTCTACGCCTACGAACCCATTGCCATCGCTAACGCCAGCAGAACGCTCGGAGAACTTTTTGCTGATCGCTTCATTCTTGGCCTGGGGGTGAGCAATAGAGGAGCTAACGACCGGCGTGGCATTGCCTATGAGAAACCGGTCAGCTTCGTGCGTGAGTATTTGGCAAAGATGAAAGCGGCACCGTACAACGCCCCAACTCCGCAACAGCAACCGCCGATTGTGCTCTCGGGTATGATGCCGAAGATGTTGCAATTGGCAGCCACAGAAACCCAGGGGACGCTGACCTACTTCACGACGACGGAACAAGTGGCACGCATTCGTCAGACGCTAGGCCCGAACCCGTGGCTCTGCGCGATACAGGCGGTGTTATTGGAAACCGAGGCGACCAAAGCGCGAGCACTCGCCCGTCGCTACATGCAAACCTATTTGGCGATCGATCACTATGTCCAGCGCTTGAGGAGCCTTGGGTATGGTGATGCAGACCTTGCCAATGGCGGGAGTGACCGCCTGGTTGATGCGATTGTCGCGTGGGGCAGCGAAGACCAACTGCGTGAGCGGATCGCCGATCAGTTCAAAGTCGGCGCAACCCACGTCTCTATTCTCCCCTTGAATCCCCGTGGGGAGGCACGCCCTGATGAGCGCGTGATCGCGGCGCTCGCACCACGGTAAGGCGATGAGGAGACTAGGAGTTCACCGTATTGATGAGGGATGTCATTCTGAGCCAGAACGTAGTGAAGGCGAAGAATCTCGCCCTACGAACAACTGAACATGAGATTCTTCGGCCGGAGTTTATCCTGAGCCCTTCGACAAGCTCAGGGCGAACGGGGTGAGGGGAAAACACTGACTATTGGCCGTTCGTGCTGAGCCCTGCGACAGGCTCAGGACAGGCTACGCCGCGGCAGCGGCGGAGTCGAAGCACCGGGTTCTTTCCTAAGCTTAATGCTATTGGGGTATAGATATGGACATTGATGACCAGGATCGTGTCTTGCAAACGCCTCTTATTCCTCAACCAACCTCTTGCCGGTTGGCTTCTGCTCTGCAATAAGGAAAGGGTTGAGTGAGTTAGCTTGACATAAATAGCAGAAGGAGGGGAGCCACGGCAGAAACGGGCTCACCCTATACGGTCCGTGCAAACAAAGGAGGCACGATGCAATACGATCTAATTATTAAGAATGGCACTGTCGTTGATGGCTCAGGCATGCCCCGCTATCGGGCCGATGTCGGCATCCGTCGCGGTAAGATCGCCACTATCGGCAAACTCCGTGAGAGTGCGAAGGAAATCCTGGACGCCGAAGGCCATATTGTTGCCCCAGGCTTTATCGATGCCCATACCCATATGGATGCGCAGGTGTTCTGGGATCCATTGGGTACCTGCTCATGCTGGCATGGCATTACCAGTGTCGTGATGGGCAACTGCGGCTTCTCGCTGGCCCCCTGTGCGGAGAAAGACAAGCTGTTGGTGATGCGCAATTTAGAGCGGGCCGAAGACATTGCGCCTGAGGCGATGGAAGCCGGGATTAAATGGAGTTGGACGACCTTTCCCGAATATCTCGATGCAGTCGACAGCCTCCCGAAAGGCATCAACTATGCTGCCTACATGGGACATTCGGCGCTACGCACGTATGTCATGGGGGAGCGGGCATTCACTGAAGCGGGCACTCCCGATGATGTGGCAGCAATGAAGCGGGAAGTACGCAACGCCATTCGCGCTGGGGCGATCGGCTTCACTACCTCCCGTACGCGCAACCATCAGACGCCAGACGGGCAACCAGTGGCCAGTCGGCTGGCGACCTGGGATGAAGTCCGGCAACTGGTCGGTGTGATGGGGGAAATGAACGCCGGCATATTTGAAATCGCGGGTGAAGACACCGGCCTCGCGCCAGAACGCATTCAAGAGTATATGGATCGTCTGAAAGCCTT
>JACQEL010000849.1 GCA_016200595.1 Deltaproteobacteria bacterium | reverse complement strand
GTCTACGATGATCTCCGAAGTATACGACGCGCTCAAGGAAGCAGGCGCCAGCGAGGACAAGGCGCGCAAGGCGGCTGAAGTCCTGGCGAACTATGACGCGCGTTTCAACAAGATCGAGACCGACTTAGCGGTCCTGAAATGGATGGTAGGTTTTACCCTAGCCGGCGTGGTTACTCTCCTCTTCAAAGCATTCGCCTAAGTCCGGTTCGCCGTCCTCCTTCTGATCTCAGCTGCCGGTCTCACGCCCCAGCCGGCGCTACGACAAATTGTAGATCCGTGCGACGTTTTCTCCCAGAATCAACTGTTGATCACGCGTAGAGAGAGAGGAGATCGCCGCTTTGGTCTCTGCCACCGCTGCCGGGCTCGCATCAAAGTGGGGGAAGTCCGAGGCCCAGATGAATTTGTCTGCGCCACAGTGCTGCACCATGGCCGGAATGGTGGTCTCGTCGGGGTCAAAGGAGATCCAGCACTGCCGACGGAAGTATTCGCTCGGATAATGTTTGAGGCCCGTCTTCCAACTGAGCAGCTTATGTTTAGCGTCCAGTCGCTCCAGAAAATGGGCGACCCACCCACCACCGGTCTCTAACAACAGCACCTTCAATTGCGGGAACCGATCAAACACCGCCCCCTGACACAGGGCCGCAAAGGCCGCCTGTACGTCAAACATCACCACACTGAAGCGGTAGCCATGTAGGGGGCTCTGCACGGCCGTGACCGATTCAGTCATCTTCCACTGATGGCCAAGGAAGTACTCGTTCAAGGCGACGTGAAACCCGATCGGCATGCCCGCGTCCTGCAGTGCCGTCCAGAACGGATCATACGCGCGATCCCAGTAGGGAATCTGGCTAGGCGGCGCCGCGCGCATGAACGCCCCCTTCACCCCTAGTTTGGCGACGCGCTGGACCTCTTTGACACCCTCGTCGATATCGAGCAACGAGATATGCGCCACCGGAATGAGGCGGTGCGGATTCGTACTACAGAAATCAATGACCCAGTTGTTATAAGCCCGGACATACGCCGCCGCCAACTCCGCGTCTTTGACTTCCACCTCCCACGTCAACCCCAGCGACGGAAAGATCACCGACGCATCCAGTCCGTTCTCATCCATGAAGCGCAAACGGGCAGAGGGATCATAGGCGCCTTGGGGACCGTCGAAGTAGCTAAAGGTTCCCGAAGTAGCGATTTCCTGATAGCGCTGACCGATTCCCGCCACGGCTGGCCCGACGCCCCGCAAGTTGGCCGACGGGCGGCCATCGATGACGAAGTACTCGACCCCGTCTCGATCTTTCTCCATGCGGATCGCGCGGTCTTTGTATCTGCTTTCTAGATAGCGCACCCACAGATCGGGTGGTTCGAGGATATGCCCATCAGCGTCGATCACTTTTCCTTGCATCATAATGCTGTCCTCCTTTTCGCCTAGAGAGCATACGCCGCCGTGAGGCTCCGATGCAAGAGAATTCACGCAAACACGCGCTCACTGGTGGCAAAGAGCAACCAGAGGAGCAGGCCCATGGTTGAGGTGGGAGATGATGCCTTTCCCACCGAACCGACAAAGGGACGCGAACGATTGACAAATGGCTCTTCGTCTAGGCATGTTCTCTCATGGCCTATGTGTCAGTATGGCGCAAAAGGAGGAACCTCATGGCGCTGTATGGACTAGATGCGGTGGAAATCTTTGGCAGGGACGTGCTCAAAGCCGAAGGAGTCGTGGTTGACAAAGAAGGCAATGTCTACGGAGGGGAAACGGGCGGAGGAGAAATGGAGTCAGGTCTTACTGTAACACAGAACGAGGAACGGCGAAGACTGAGGTAAGAGACTTTTATGCAAAAAGATAGACCTGACCCCATTCTCTGCCAGCATCCAGCAGCGCATTAACCGTCACATCGAAGAGTTACGGAGGGTCTAATGGAAGCGCTCGACTATCTCAGGGTCGCAATGGCCGCTGGTCTTCTCGGCTTACTCATGTACGCTGCGTACCGCATCAGCCACTAGCCCATCGTGAATACTCTCGACACTCACTTTGCGAAGATCGAGAATGCCCTCACCGTAGTACGAGGCGACCTCGCCACCATAAAATGGAGGTTGGCGGCCACCCTGTACACCAGATCATCATAGAACAAGTGGTAGGCCGGGCCGAGCGCGCGCTGTCTGCGCGCGAGGGGCTCCTGTTTGGGGGTTGCCATTTGTCTATGTCCCTTTGCTTAGAGCCACGCCGATGCCATCTCGGTCACCCGGGCGGCCAGGAGCGGCGTTAATTGCTGTGCCATTTCTGTTTCACTGCGGGTATAACACCAGCCCAGATAGGTGAATCCCCGCGCCAACAGGAAGACTTCGAGCATCTCCACGTGGGCGCGCGGCAGCGGCCTCTCACTTTCATAGCCGGCCAGATAGGCTTGCTTCAAGGCGGCGAAATAGGCTTCTCCCACATGGAAAAATAGCGACGTGGCAATATCAAATACGTACCACCCAAATCCGGCATCATCGAAATCAATCAGGCAGAGGCCGTTCCTGCCGATGAGCAGGTTTTCTGGCAGCAGATCGGCATGGATCATGCCGTATCGATCCCGGCTCTTCCCAAATGTGTGCAGTTGTTCCCTCACTGCAGATTTCGCGCTCAGCAGCACCTGCCGTTGCTCGCTGGTTAAGGCAGGGAGTTCCCAGAAGCGACCCCAGAAAGGGCGTTCGCCCACCAGTCCATCTTCATCCCAGGCATGGCGCGAGAAGGCAGCCGGTACATCCCAGGTGGAAGCGTGATTATGCAGCCGGGCCGTCAGAGCCCCGACAAGACGATAATTGCTCAGCAGCTCCTGTATATTTTCTTTCCCTGCTCCTTCGATAGAGCCTAATTGCTGGCCCTCGATAAAAGACAACACATCGCACTGGCGCGGTTCGGGGACGGCCTCACAGGCGACCACTTCGAACAGGTTGTTCTGGCTGGAGGGAAGTACACTGGGGGTAGGAATCCCGTCACGATGGAGCACCTGCATCCATTGCAGCTCTGAGCGCAGGTCAGGGTCGCTGTGATAGTTGAAGCGATGAATCCGCAAGATGACTTTCTGTCCACTCTCAGGCTCCTGGACGCGGAAGACCGCATTCTCGCGGTGCTTAAGCAACACGAGGTCCGCGTCTTCGGCAATGTCCCATCGAGTGATGGCCTGGCGCGCGAGTTCGGCAAACCGCTCGGCCTGTTGAGCCGGGGTCAATTGATAAAAGTTCTGCATCAGGTCTTCTCCCATATAGATAACCAGCACCCCAGAGTAGATTGCCGCCGACCTCTTTTTCTTCACTTCTTGCAAAGATCTCTCCTATAGAGCAAGATCTCGTAGAAATATAAGGAGAAAAGGAGTTCACCATGAGGCCAGCAGAAGTACAGTCGGATATGATCCAGTATCCCGGTCAGCAGGGGACCCCGATCAATGCCTATTTGAGCCATCCCGTCGCGCCCGGGCGCTATCCCGGCGTAATCGTGATCATGGAAGCGTTCGGCCTTAATGATCATATCAAAGACGTCGCGCGCCGCTTTGCGGCGGAGGGATATGTGGCGCTGGCGCCGGATATGTACACGCGCGAAGGGGCGCCCGACCCGAGCAACATTAACGATGTTATTAAAGTCATGTTTTCCGTCTCCGACGCACAGGCGATGGCGGATTTAGACGGCGCCGCGGTGTATCTCAAAGGGCGGCCGGACGCCAACGGCAAGGTGGGCGCGATCGGGTTTTGCTCCGGCGGGCGCTATACGTTGATGTTGGGCTGTACGAGTAAAAACCTCAATGCCGCGGTGGATTCGGCTGGGGGATTTATTATTCAGGACGAACATACGCCGCAACGTCCCGTCTCGCCCATCGACATGATCGGGCAGCTCTCGTGTCCGCTGCTGGGTCTGTTTGGGGAAGAAGATCCCAATCCGTCGCCGGCGCACGCGGAGCGGTTAAAGGCCGAGTTGGACAAACACCAGAAACCCTACGAGCTGCGCTTGTACCCCAACGCCGGCCATGCTTTCTTTGCTGACTACCGACCGAGCTATCGTGCCGTAGCAGCCCAAGATATGTGGCATCGGGTGCTCACCTTCTATGGGAAGCATCTCCAGGGGTAAGGAGCCTGGGCCGGTCGGGGCCGCGACACCGGAAGAAGGGCGAAACCCAACAGGGGCTCAGTTCTTGACCTCCCAGAAAATCGCTACGGCTCCCAAGTGTCGTCCGGCCTGGCCGATCAAGGGAAAGGCGGTGACCTCGATATGCCGGCGCACCTGATCCAGGCCCTGAATCCACATCTCGTCGTGGGTCGGCCGCCGCTCCGTCACGGCAATCATCAGCGGGCGCGCTTCCGGTGCGAGCGGGACGCCTTGTGCGTCCGAGGGTGCGATCATAGCTGTCCATTCGTCGACCGGCAGCTCGCCAGCCTCCTCGAAGCGCAACCCCAGGATTCCCTCTGCCGGCTCATTATAGAAGAGCAGGGTTCCCAAGGGGTCAACAATGAGGGTCGGCGTCGCCAGATAGCTCGCGAGTTGTCGGGTTAAGATTACTTCGATTTCTTTCTGTGCCATGGCAGATTCTCCTACGAAGGACCGGCGGCGAAGCTGATTCTAGGGTGTGTCCAAGCCTTCTGTCAAACCGCACAGTGCCGCTTTCTCTGAATGAGCGAACCTGATAAGCAAAGAAGCACCTCAGCGTTTCCCTGTTCTTAGATCCCAGTACGGGAGGAAAGGTAGCCGCTATGGATTTCAAGTTTAGCGCCGAAGACGAAGCGTTTCGCCAGGAATTCTGCAGCTGGCTGGACAAGCATCTTCCACGCGACTGGCGAGACGACGGCGAACTGCACGATCCTGACACGCAGGAGGAGTTCGAGCGCCGCCGCGCCTGGCATCGCCAGCTCTACGACGGCGGCTGGATGTGTATCCACTGGCCCAAAGAGTATGGCGGGCGCGGGGCGACCCTGGTGCAGCAAATCATTTACCAGCAGGAACTCGACCGGGTGAAAGCGCCGCCGACGGTCAATTTTCAAGGGATCGCCCGCGTGGGGCCGACCCTGATGCAGTGGGGCACCCCAGAACAGAAGCAGCGCTATATCCCCAAGATTCCCCCGGCTGAGGAGATCTGGTGTCAGGGACTCCCGGAGCCGAACCACGGGTCCGACCTCGCTGCGGTTGAGACCCGTGCCGTCGACCACGGTGACCACTTCCTCGTCAACG
>JACQEL010000848.1 GCA_016200595.1 Deltaproteobacteria bacterium | reverse complement strand
CTTGTCGAAGCACGCAGACAGGGAGTCACCAGCCTGCCAATATTTTGATATGCACCCGAAGGAAAAGAGGCCTAATGCGCAGAAGCGGAAGCCTCCTCTCAGACAGCTCTCACCGGTGCTCGCCCGCAAGACAAATCCTTCGAACTCCGCGCCGCTACGAGCCTAGCACGGCTGTGGCAGCGACAAGGCAAACCGACCGAAGCTCACGAACTGCTCCCCCCAGTCATCTGTAGGTCAACGGGAGACGAGGAATCGTCTCCCGTTCATGAACGACTACGATCAGTGCGTTGACGAGCGTTCCGCCTCGGTTCGTTCCACTACCGCAAATTTCTTCAGGTACGGCTCCACATCAGGAGCGAACGCTGGGTGCTGACGTAATCTTGCGAGATGGGCGAAGGCGCGCGGAAATTCTGTCTCAACCTTGTCATGGAGAATTGGTGCGAGGCCTTTCTTCGCAATTTCCTTGACGCTTCTCTTCTCATTAAAGAACAAACTCAATTCGGCGACGAAGCAAATATCCGCGATCGTGACCGTGTCACCGACCAGGAACTCGCGATCAGGCAATAAAGCCTGGTTGATGCCAGCGGCATAGACTGCGAACCCGTCACGCGCGCGCCCGTGAATCTCGGTTGAGACTGTGCCGCTCAGCAAAGACAGCAAGTAAAGTTGCGCATCGCGCGCAAATACCAGACTCGCGTCCAGAAAGCTGTCGATCCGTGACGCCTCATAAGCGTCACAGCCGTACAGGGGAAATTCGCTTTCCCCAAGGCGGGCAACGGCCCGCATGATACTGTTCGATTCGAAAATGCCAGTCTTGCCATCCGGGCTGAACGCCGCCGGCACGGCACCGAAGGGATGGGCTTCCATAAAGGCCCTGGTCTTATGGAGGCTCGTTCCTTGGAAGCCGACCTTCCCTACTTGCACGTCCGGGGAGATCGCAAGTTCGTTGCCTGAGAGCGGTCGTGCGTCAAAGTCCCACAACCAAGAAGCAAGCTCCTTCGGTGAGGTTCCTCTCACTTCCACTTCGATACCGCACAGCCGCGCGGCAATGGTCGCTTTCCAAATGCGGGGGTTAGGTAGGTACGAGAAAATCCGCAGCTCGCTCATGATCCCTCCTCAGTTGGGTGGTCCGCTGTTCATTCGCTTAGCCGTTTACGTAGTCAACCTTTCACCACGTCTCGCCAAACGGTCGGAGTTCAACGTTGAAGGACCAGGCGCTCCGGTCTTGGTGTGCGACATGCCAGACTTCCTCGGCAATGGCGGCAGGTTTGATGAAAAAGTCATCTGGCGCCTCTGGCCACCTTTTACGCGTCCACTCCAGGTCGATGACCGCGTCGATCATTACGTAGGCAACGTGTACTCCTTTTGGTCCAAGCTCGCGGGCCATCGCTTCCGCGAGAATCCGCTGCGCGGCCTTGGTCGGCGCAAAGCCCGCAAAGTGAGCTTTGCCGCGGAACGCCGAGGTGTTACCGGTGGTAATAATGGCGCCTTCTCTTGCCGCGACCATCGCCGGTGCCAGTCGTCGAGCAAGATAGAGCAGCGCCATCGTATTGACCTGAAAGTTGCGGTTCAGCACCTGGGGATCGATTTCCAGAAAGTTTCCGAACGCACCCCCCACGGCATTATGGATCAGCACTTTCGGTGCCCCGAGCTCGGCGCCTATCGCCTCAAGGGTGGCGTCGAGTTGCGCTTCATCGGTGACATCGCAGGGATAGGCACGTGTGTGGGCAATCTCTCGCTCTAGCAAAGTGAGGCGGTTGCGATCACGCGCAAGCATCGCGACCACATACCCCTCGCGCGCAAAGCGGCGAGCAATCGCCGCACCCGTTCCTGGCCCGACCCCGGTCACCACCGCAACTGGGTTCGTGTGATTCACTGCAACCTCCTTATCTCTTCGCTGCTTCAGTCCAGGCCGGAAACGCTAGGCTTCGGCCTACTAATGTCATGCCTTTTGCTTTAGTCACTACAGTTAGCTCTTATACTCTGCAAAGTTCTTTTTGAGGGCTGCCCGGTATGCCGGGCGCAGCGCAACCCGCTGCCGATAGTGCGACCAGGGCTCTGGTAGAACGATTCCGCAAGACGGTGCCCAATCGAGACACGTCATCAAAAGAATGTCAGCGACGCTCAGTTGGTCACCCAACAGATACGTGTTGTCGCCTCCGATTCTCGCTGACATAGCTGCGAGATTATGGAGGAAGTAGCCTTTTGCCGACTCGACCGCGGTAGGTGCTTCACCGTAAATCTGTTTCAGTCCGTCGTGGCGCCGGACTACGTAAAGCGAACCCGCGTCGAGCTCGGTCATGACGAAGTAGCACCACTCGTTCAGTCGCGCGCGACTCACGGCGTCACTCGGTACGTATACTTCGGCAGAATTGGGAAAGGTCTCGCTGAGGTACTGGATAATCGCGGCGCTCTCGGTCAAGACCACCGACCCGTGGCGCAGCACCGGAATCTTGTGCCGCGGATTTAGCCGCTTGAATTCGTCGGTCCGGGTCTCTCCGGTGCGCGACTGGAGCGGATGACACTCGTACTCCAGTCCCAGTTCCAGTAACATCCAGTGCACCCGCATCGTGCGACTGGTGCCGACTCCCCACACCGTCAAATCGTGTGACATGGTAATGCCTCGCTCAGACTCGTTGAGAATTTCTCTTTGCAGGGCCTCACATCTAGTTCACGCATAGAGACACTAGGCTTCTATTGATTACGCTCGTCAGGTTTGATAGATGCATAACGATCGCAATCTGATGAGTCAAGTACGATTGAAACAAATGAGGAGCGTCCGATGCGGGTGTCGAAAGCACAGGCAGCGCTAAATCGCCAACACATCCTAACTGCGGCCACTCGTCTCTTCCGGGAACACGGTATTCATGCCACCGGCGTGGACGCAATCACCAAAGAGGCAGGCCTCACACATGGCAGTCTCTACAGTCAATTCGGGTCCAAAGAGGCCATCGCGGTCGAGGCGATTCGTTCCGCGGTGACGCGGTCAAAGCGTATCTGGCAGCACGCGACGGAGCGCCAGCCGGGAACTCAGGCGTTTCGCAGCCTTGTGGAGGGATATCTGTCGCGAGAGCACCGCGACGCACCCGGTCAAGGCTGTGTCGTCGCCGCTCTGGGGGCCGACATCGCCCGCCAGCCCCCCAGCGTTCGTGAAGCATTCACCAAAGAGTTAGGGGACGTGTTCGAGCTCCTCGCTCGGCTCATACCAGGCGAGGCCCCTTCACACCGCTACGACGACGCGATTGCCGCATTTGCCGGTATGGCCGGTGCTTTGATTCTCGCGCGCGCGGTGAACGATGAAACCCTTTCCCGACGAATACTACAAGCCACGGCCAAACGGATAAGCCAACAAACCGAGGTCGGTAAACCTGCCCGACGTACAAAAAGAATTGCTGATGGACGTTGATCGCTGAAAGGGCTCTGTCGGATCAAGCCAAGAGAAGGGGAACCTGCGCAAAGACCTTGATCCTGCCCGACTCATGACACCTGCCACGGTCGCCGAGACGTATTGGCAGTTGTATCAGCAGCCTGACGCTGCGTGGACCTTCGAGCAGGAGATCCGGCTTTTTTGGAGAGGAATGGTGAACTTATGATCAAAGTGGAATTTCACTTCGACTTCGGTAGCCCCAATGCTTACCTGAGCCATTTGGTGCTTCCTGAGATTGAACAGCGCACTGGGGTCAAGTTCGAGTACGTGCCGGTCCTACTAGGCGGCGTCTTCAAGCTGACGAATAATCGCTCGCCGGCAGAAAGCTTGGCAGGCATCAAGAACAAGCCTGAATACGAGCGGCTCGAGATGAACCGCTTCCTACGCCGGCATGGGATTACCCGCTTTCAACGCAATCCCTTTTTTCCCGTGAACACCTTGATGCTGATGCGCGGCGCCATCGCCGCGCAGTCGTTGAGGGTGTTCGAGCGGTACGTTGATGAAATGTATCGCCACATGTGGGCCGATCCCAAGAAAATGGACGACCCGCAGGTGCTGCGTGCGGTGCTCGACGAGTCAGGCTTGGACAGCGCACGATTCTTCGAGTTGGTGCAGACTGCGGAGATCAAGGACCAGCTTCTGCAAAACACTCAGCGGTCAGTGGAGCGCGGCGCCTTCGGATCACCAACGTTCTTTGTTGGTGACGAGATCTTTTTTGGCAAAGATCGGCTCGGAGACGTTGAGGAACTGATCATGGCATCGCGGTAAAAGGCCTGCGGTCGACGCCGCGCCCAGGTGCGGTCTTAAGAGTTCTGCCGCAAACCGGCAACATCGTGTTGCTCATTGCCTATACCGATCGCAGAGGCCGCATTCGCCTTATTTCCGCCCGCAGAGCCACGAAACGAGAGCAAGATGACTACTTCCAGCAAAACACCTAAAGCTCCCCGGCCAATGACCGAGGCCGAAATCGAACGGGCCGCGCGCGCCGATCCCGACGCCCAACCGCTCACAGAGGCGGACTTCCAGCGCATGAAGCGGACACCCCAGACGAAAATTATTCGGCGGGCGCTAGGACTGACACAAGAGGAATTTGCTACTCGCTATCACATCCCGCTGGGGACGCTGCGCGACTGGGAGCAGGGCCGCACGGAACCCGATCAACCGGCCCGCGCTTACCTCAAGGTAATTGCCCGTGATCCCCACGGCGTCCACCGCACCCTCAACGCGGGGCCACAGTAGCTCGACGTGGCGGAGAGGTCTGCTTTCCCCCGCCATCCCGCGCGGGCAGGAGTGCAGAAAATCTGAATTTTCCAGACACTGGAAAGAACCTCTTTTTGGACAAATTACCCATGATTTATAGCGGGAAAGGATTGTTCACTCTTTGATGAGAAATCCTTACGTTGTTTGTAATTCTGCTTTTCGAAACACCTGTAGAGCTGGATATCTGGCCAATGTATAGCTGAATTGGGGCCTCGCACTGCACACTTGAGGGTAGCTACGAATGTTTCAAGACTTGGCTCTCTCACACCGTTTAGCTAGACTGTACGGATGTGACACCTTTCACGCCGCTGGTTTAACCATGGTTGTGTAACTGCAACCGTTGTAACACAAGGGGACTCAACCGAGGCCCTCCTTTTACCATATTATTCATATTAATATTGGCGTATATAGGCAGAGAGAAAATCGGCGCTGGAGGGTGTCGCATATACTGAAGTCCACATAAAAATGGAATGGACTAAACCCCGGAAAGGCACGCAAAATTGGCCTTTCTAAGCCTTCGGTAGCGTTCTTTTCTTGTGGCGGAACTCAATACCTGGCGATGGCGATATCGACACCTTCCGCTGCGGAACTCGCGGCATTTAGAACGCTCCAGTCGATTGATGATATTGCATCTCTACTAGGGACGACGCGACGCCGGCTCTT
>JACQEL010000847.1 GCA_016200595.1 Deltaproteobacteria bacterium | reverse complement strand
TGCCGATGCCTAAGCTCTATATTATCCCCACTGATGCAGCGAATGCCTTTGCTACTGGCCGTAATCCTGAGCATGCCGCGGTGGCGGTCACCGAAGGTATTCTTCGGCTAATGGATGAGCGCGAACTTACCGGCGTGCTGGCGCACGAGATGTCACACGTCACGAATCGCGATATTCTCATCAGTTCAATCGCTGCCACCTTGGCGGGAGCGATCATGATGATCGCCAATATGGCGCGTTGGGCGGCCATTTTTGGCGGCTACAGCCGGAGTGACGATCGCGAAGGCGGCGGCGGTGGCATCCTGGGTCTGATTGCCATGTCGATCCTGGCGCCGGTTGCCGCCATGGTCATCCAAATGGCAATTTCGCGCACCCGCGAGTATGCAGCGGACGCTAGTGGGGCTCGTACTTCTGGCGATCCACTTGGCCTGGCCTCAGCTCTGGGCAAACTCGGGCGTGCTTCTGAGCGTATTCCACTTGATGCATCTCCTCAGACCTCGCATCTCTTTATCGTCAATCCGCTCTCGGGACGCTCGCTCATGCAGTTGTTCAGCACTCATCCACCGTTGGAGGATCGCATCGCTCGGCTAGAGGCGATGGCCGGACAGCGAGCGTAAACTGATCACCAATTTTGTTCCTTTCTTCTAATGAACTTTGACGATCAAGTTCGGCAATTGAGATCCCTGGTGGCACGGGCTTCTAGCCCGTTTTGGACAGGCTGGAAGCCTGTCCTACCATTTCCTGTCGGCAGTCGCATTACCGATTTTGTGTGTCAAATCTCATTAGGGGGAAGGTTCGAGTGGGGGTGTGGTCTCACTAATGCTGAGCACCCCTCACCCCGTCCCTCTCCCACAAGGGGAGAGGGAACCTGTGCCCACCGTCACTTAATCGCCAACGGGTTCAGCGGGCTGCCGACCGCGTGCGGAATGTAGAGCGGTGGCGCCACCCACAGAAATTCGTACACCCCATCGGCTGCGCAGTCCTTGGCTAATTCCTCAAAAATAAAAATCTCTCCCAGTGACAATCCAAGATCGCGAATGGCGACTTGATGAAAGGGAATGAATTCCCCATCGATCTCCGAAGGCAGCCGCTCAACCGCGATATTGTCCACAGCGATGCAGGAGATTTCTTTCTTCTGGATCCATTCGGCGGTGTAGACCGATACTCCAGGCTGAGCGTGAAAATAGGCTTCCTTCTCATCATGGGTCTTCAGCGTGTACCAGTACGGCACCCAGCCGGTGCGAATACACAGGGCATCTCCACTTTTGACTTCGACCTTTTGCGCCTGCGCACAGCCGTCGAGGTCTGCCACTGTAATGGGATAATCCTTGGGCAAGTGGCCCTCTTTCTCACAGCCTTTGTAACGTACCATGTCGAGCAGCACCCCGCGGGTGACGAAAGACTGATACAGCTTGCCGATGTCATTCCTGGCTGCGCCGCCATGGGCGGTCACCGCACTGGTCGGGGTGTCATTGTAGAATTTATTCTCGTAGCCCACGTGAGCCAGACTGTCCCACTGCGTCGAGCCCTGCAGATACATGGTGATATAGTCGTCGTTGGCGATGGCCGAGCCTTGCATGCCGACCTCCTTGACCGGCACGTTGAGAATCGACATGAACCGTTGGGCCGGGGTGCGGGTAGGAAAGACCGGGCCAACTTGGTCAATAGGAATACAGCAGCACATCACCTTACCCTTCTTCACCAACTTTGCTGCCGCCGCGATAACCTCTGGAGTAATGAAATTGGCGGTGCCCTTCTCATCCTCCTTGCCCCAGCGGCCCCAGTTGCTGATCTTCGGTATTGCTTCTCGTCCTGGCATATCTGCGTCCTCCTGTTAGAGTGAGAATAGTGTGATTGCCTTATACCGAGGCCGTCGGGGTTTTTGTAGAGGTGGGCATACTGTGCCCTAAATCGAACCATGAAATATTAGGTAGGGGCGAAGCATTTGCGGTGATGGTGCCTGACCTATATCGACTCGATTGGCAAATGCTTCGCCCCTCCTCCGCCTTGACGCTCGTATCCGCCTGCCATAAAAGCGGGCGATATTGTCTATCTGGAGGGATATTATGCCCGGACCGCTCGCTGGAGTGAAAGTCGTGGAAATCGCCCAAGAGATTCAAGGACCGTACGCTGGTCTTTTCCTCGCCGATATGGGCGCGGATGTGCTGAAAATCGAGATGCGTGATATTGGCGACCTCAGCCGCTACATGCTCGTGCGCCTCATCGCCGGACCTGAGGCCAAGAACGCCGATTTTAGTCACTATTTTCTGGCTATGAATCGCGGCAAACGCAGTCTCACGCTAGATCTCAAAAAGCCCGAGGCCCAAGAGATTCTTTTTCGCCTGCTGGATACTGCTGACGTATTGCTCAGTAATTATCGTCCCGGCGTACTTGATCGCTTAGGATTTGGCTACGAGGCCCTGTCGCAACGGAATCCCCGCTTGATCTATGCCTTAGGTTCTTCTTGGGGGCCGAACGGACCCTGGGTGACGCGGCCAAGTCGTGACACTCTGGCTCAGGCCGCAGGCGGCATCATGGCTAAAAATGGCATGCCCGACGACCGCCCTCTGCCGTGCGGCACGCTAGTTGCCGACCACTCCGGTGCGTTGACGCTCATGGCGGGAATTCTCGCTGCCCTCTACGCTCGCGAGAAAACCGGGAAAGGGCAGAAGGTCGATGCCTGCATCTATGGCACGGTGATCGCCTTGCAACCAATGGAGATTAACTTTACCTCGGTCAGCGGCGGTATCGAGACCCGTCGAGCTGGCCGCGGGCATCAATTTCTGCAAGGCGTGTGGGGTGCATTTCGTACCAAGGATGGGTGGATTTGCCTGGCTGGTGTAGATGACAAACGGTGGCCGCACTTTTGCCGCGTCATGGGGATCGAACACGTGCTCGCAGACCCTGAGTGTAGTGACAATGTGATTCGTAATTTCCGTGGGGTCAAGATTGAGCGGGTCTTAGACGAAGTCTTTCCCACCAAGACTACAGACGAGTGGATGACCTTGTTGAACAGCGTCGATATTTTGGCCACACCCGTACAAGAGTACCGCGACATTCTTAATAGCGAGCAAGCCTTGATCAACGGCTACATCACTGAAATGGAACATCCGCAGATCGGCAAGGTGCGAGTGGTGGGGAATCCTATCACTCTGAGCGATACGCCTCTCACGACGACCACTCCACCACCTGAGTTGGGACAGCATAGCGAGGAAATTCTCTTAGAAGCGGGTTTTTCCTGGGAAGATATTGCTGCGTTCCGTGAAAAAGCCGTTATCTGAAAAGCGTCAGGGCAATGCAGGCATCGCCCCAACAAATTGTCAATCTAGAGTTCCTGCGCGTTAATGAGAGTCACAATCTCCGCCAGGCTTTTCACTCGTAGATACCCAGCTGTTCCTTGTGCAGAGTTGCGCCGGTCTACCAAGACCGGCGCGAGCCCCGCACCTTGCGCGCCCATGATGTCCGCTTCGTAACTGTCACCGACATGCAACGCCTCATCCGCCCGCAAACGGTGATGAGAGAGGGCACGGTTGAAAATAGCGGTATCTGGTTTGGCCGCACCGACGTGCGTGGAAATTACTACTGGGTCGAAAAAAGCGCCAATACCAAGTCCGTCGAGCAAACCGAACAGGCGGGAGTCAAAGTTTGAGATGATTCCGAGCCGGAGATCACCGAACTTGAGAGCGGCCAATACTTCCAAGGTCTCGGGATACAGCCGCCAGGCATCCGCACGAGCGAAGTAGGCGAAGAGCGCCTCGAAGTAATCAACGAACCGAGGAAACGGCCCCAGAGGGGCGAAGACGTTGTGGACCAAGTTGCGCCACCATTGTTTCTCCAGCACGCGGACCTGTTCGGCTGAGGTATCAGGAAAAGCCATCGGCGGAGCCGCGGCAAAACAACGGCGGAATCCAGCTTCCAGATCCGCGACCGCTACCTCTTTGCCATATTGGCGAGCGAGGCGAGCGTAGATTTCACCGACAGAGCCATTGACCGTGAACAACGTTCCGGCAGCGTCAAAAAAGACGGCTTTGAGGCGACCAGATGACATGGGGATTCCTAAAAAAGTTCGGCAAACAGTTACA
>JACQEL010000857.1 GCA_016200595.1 Deltaproteobacteria bacterium | reverse complement strand
GCTGATCGAGGTTGAGATCTTTGGCCAGACCTTTACCGTAAACAGCGAAGATGACGAAAATTACGTCAGACAGCTGGCCTCCTATGTAGATCAACGGATGCGCCAGGTCGGAGGAACTTCTAAAACCGCCGTACCTTTGCGCGTGGCGATTATGGCAGCGATGAGCATTGCCGATGAGTATTACAAAGCGAGCCGTCGCGAAGCCGAGATTGAGCAAGAAGCTGCTCGTTTGTCCTCCGTGCTGCTTGCACGGATCGAGCAAAGCGAGAAACTGGATGGGATTGCAGCCTCGGAGAGTACCGTAAACGCCGTTAGTGCCACTCAGCGCGTGCCGGAGCTGGAACGCGAAGAAAAGAAAGAAATCCTTCCTTCTTCCTGAGCATTCGCCGCGCTTTTCGTTCGTCCTGCCTCTTCTTCCCTTACCTCTCCGCTCTGGAGGGGCATTTTCTCCTGTGTACAATGACTGATTCACCCTCACGAGGGGGTTCTCTTGTTCGTGACTTAAGAATACAGTGCTAATGACGTTCCTGAAACAGAAAGGAGTACGGATACAGTCAATCAAGCCGTGAACACAAAGGTAGAGGACATCGATGCTCTCCTACCGTGGTGATGTGGAAGGAGGTTCGTGAACATGGACTGGCTATGCATCATCTCAGGGGTTTTAGGGGTGGTGGTTGGTGCCTTGAGTGCAGGGGTGGTGGTATTCTTCCGTCAGCGCTGGCGCAAGGAGACCATTGCGCGGGCAGAAGAAACCGCCAAACTCATCCTTGAAGAGGCCAAAAAAGAGGCCGCCGTTCTCAAGAAAGAAACGGAGGTCCAGGCAAAAGACGTCGTCCTACAAGCGAAAGCTGATTGCGAAAAGGAGGTGCGTGAGCGCAGAAGAGAAATCCAGCAGACTGAGAAACGGGTACAGAGCCGGGAAGAGACCCTAGAGAAGAGGGTTGAAATTCTAGAAAATCGGGAAACCGATCTGTCTCGCCGAGAGCATGGGCTCAAAGATAAGGAAGAGGCGCTCCAACAAAAAGAGCAAGTATATACAGACCTTATAGAAGCAACGCGTCAGCGGCTCGAACAGGTTGCCGGGATGAGTCGTGATGAGGCGAAACGGATGCTGATGGACCATCTGCTCGAAGAGGCCCGCCACGAAGCCGCCCGGCGCATCGTCGCCATCGAAGAGGAAGCGCGAGAGGAGGCTGAACGGCGAGCGAAAAAGGTCATCTGTATTGCCGTCGAACGCCTGTCCGGCGAGTTCGTGGCTGAGCGGACCGCGTCGATCATCCACCTCCCGAGCGATGATATGAAAGGCCGCATCATTGGCCGGGAAGGGCGCAATATCCGCGCGATCGAGGCGGCTGCAGGCGTGGATTTGATCGTTGACGATACCCCTGAGGCGGTGCTTATCTCCAGTCACAGCCCCATCCGTCGTGAGATTGCCCGGGTCGCCCTTGAGCGTCTCATTGCCGACGGTCGTATTCACCCGGCCCGGATCGAGGAAGTGGTCAAGAAAGCCGAACAGGAGGTGGAAGAGGCAGTGCGCGAGGCTGGCCAGCGGGCTGTGCTTGAGCTCGGCGTACACGGTCTCCATCCGGAACTGCTCAAGCTGTTAGGGATGCTGAAGTACCGCTACAGCTATGGACAAAATGTTCTCATGCATTCTGTCGAGACTGCTTATATTTGCGGGATTATGGCAGCTGAGCTCGGGCTCAACGAGAAACAAGCGCGGCGGGTGGGTCTGCTCCACGATATCGGCAAAGCGGTGTCGCACGAAATCGAAGGCTCACACGCAATTATCGGCGGTGAGGTGGCACGTAAATATGGCGAGTCGGCGAAAATCGTCAATGGCATTGCGGCGCACCACGAGGAGGTGCGGGCTGAGACTGTTCTGGCGCCCTTAGTCGATGCGGCGGACGCCCTCTCGGGTGCGCGTCCAGGGGCGCGGCGAGAGACGTTGGAGAGTTATGTGCGGCGGTTGGATGCGCTTGAGAAGATCAGTAACTCATTTTCTGGAGTGGAAAAGTCGTTCGCACTGCAGGCTGGTCGTGAGGTCCGCATCATTGTTGACCCCGGCTCGGTGACCGATGGCGAGGCCTCGATGTTAGCTCGTGAGGTCGCTAAGAGGATCGAAAGCGAGATGACCTATCCAGGCCAGATCAAGGTCACGGTGATCCGTGAGACTCGTGCCACGGACTTCGCGCGATAAGAAAAGTCCATAGGGTCTATTGGGTCCATTAGGTCTAGGAGAGTTAATCCTATGGACCCAACAGACTCAATAGACTCAACAGACCCAACGGACTCAATAGACTCAATAGTGCACTTGTGGCTTCGTCTCCATCTGAAGAACAATTTCGCTGCGGTTTTGTCACCCTAGTGGGGCGGCCGAACGTTGGCAAATCGACCTTACTAAACTCGCTAGTCGGCACTAAGCTGGCGATTGTCAGTCCTAAGCCCCAAACTACACGGACGCGTATCCTTGGGATCAAGACTTCACCGCAGGCACAAATAATCTTTGTTGATACGCCAGGTATTCATCCGCACGCTGGTTCTTTACTGAACCAACGCATGGTCGAGACTGCGCTGCATACTCTCCACGACACCGATGTGAGCGTGTTTCTCGTCGATGCCCAACGTGGAGTGATTCCTGCAGATGAAGAGATTGCTCAGCGTTTGCGCGGAATACGCGCACCGGTCATCGTGGTGGTGAACAAGATTGATCTGATTGCGCGCTCGACTCTTCTACCACTCCTAGAACGCTTGGCTTTGCTTCTTCCTGAACGTGAGATTGTTCCCCTAAGCGCTCGCACTGGCGAAAACTCAGCCGAACTGCTCAAACTAGTGAGCGCTTCACTTCCTATAGGCGTGGCTTTGTATCCAGGAGATGAACTGACCGATCAGAGTGAACGTGTACTGGCCCAGGAAGCGGTGCGCGAGCAACTTTTTCTCCATACCCAGCAGGAAGTGCCCTACACGACGGCTGTCGTGGTTGAAGAGTTTACTGAGAAGCCGGAGAAATCGCTCATTTTCATCCGTGCCGTGATCTATGTCGAGCGACCTTCACAACGGGCGATCATTATCGGCGAACGCGGCTCCCGACTCAAACAGATTGGCCAAGCTGCCCGCTTGCAACTAGCGCATTTCTTTGGCTGCAAGGTTTTTCTCGAACTCTTCGTGAAGGTTTCTAAAGGTTGGACCAATAACCTGGGGATGCTAAAGGAGTTAGGACTGTAGTGCCGATTTGTCCTGTTGTGTATGCTTTTGCGCGCGGCGGACGGCTATGGTGGCATTCCTACGGTCTGCCTCCCTGTGACCTGCGTGTGACAAAGGGGCCTACAGAAGTGTGTCGCCTGTCTTCATGCTTGACAAGTAGTACAGGACTGGGCAGAATCTCTTCGGTCAGCTAGCGCATAGAAGATTATAATGCGATACCAGAAGAAAATGGTGTGGGAAATATGAGTGAAGGGAACGCCATCGTCTGGATCGCTTCTTACAGCCCGGGCAGGCTTAGGCTCAAACTCCCGCCGGAGAGCGATATCGCTCCTAGCTTGGAACAGCTCCTGCAAGTTCCAGCGATCACTGAGGTGGCGTACAGAAAATTGACCGGGTCCTTACTCGTTCAGTATGATGAAACCCTCTCCAGTCTGCAGGAGCTCCTGCTGCTGCTCAACCGATACTTCCCCTCTCTGAAGATCGATGAAATTCCCCTTAGCTCTTTTGAGAGAGAGCTGCCGAAGAATCAGTTCTCCAGCGTCATGTATCACTATTCCGAGTTGACTAACCAAGCCGTTCACCAGGCAACCTCCGGGTTGGCTGATCTCACTTCGCTTATGCCTTTGGCCTTCTTTACTTGGGCAGCTATTGATCTGGTGGTGCGTCCGACCTTGCCGCGATGGTTCGAACTGTATCGAGAGGGATCCTACTTATGGCACTTCTATCAGAATGCTTCTTATGGAGAGAGGGGAAGGTGACGGTCCGCATCATGAAGCATCCTGGTTTTTACGGTCCGTGTAGCAAGAGAAAGCGGAGAGGCGACTGATGTTAGAAATGATGGTAGCATTCATTATTGGCGTGGCGTGCGGACGGGCGCTCGACTGGTATAAAGGTTCGGAGCCGAACCACGAGAGCAAGGAGGAACCTGAGGCGGCTGAAGAGGAAATCCCGGTGACGGAAGCGAAATCTGAGTAGGATTCATTGTGGGACTGGTTGCGGCACTTTTTCACGAAAGCCAGGAAGGAGGTTGCTATGGAAAATAACAAAATTTGGGGATACGAAGTCGGTGGCCTGATCGCTGGGGCGCTTATCACTCTTGTGGTAATGGCCTTGCTGTAAAGTGCCTGAAGATCAAAGAGCACGGAGACACAACGCTTAACTAGGTGAGTGACCGGGGTCCAGTCCTACAATGAATCCTCATTCCAGATACGATCTTGATAAGACGACGCGATGTCTTACCGCAATTTTCACTTGGCTCTATGCTCCCTTGGTGGGAGCACGGGCGTCCTGCCCGTCAGCAAAGCGCCGAAGATGGACGCGCTCCCAGGAAGCACTTAAGTGTAAGCCATTCTAGGGGTGCTCCATAGCGGGTGCCCTGATAATTGTAAGGATAGGCAAAGCCTGAGAAGACTGTTTTGCTTACTTCTCTCATTACATTGCCGGGAGTAGACCATTGGGAGAACGCATTCTTTGCGTGTATCTAAGGTTTCAACAAAATTGCCGATCATCATTGATGTGGTGAAGTGTCTCGTTTTTGCTCAAAACCAGACAGCCTGTGTTTCACTTAGTCTGGCAGGGGTGGTATATGCGCGGGTTTGTTAGGTGTTGCTAGGGGTAACCTGGCAAAATCTCTCTGTGTGAGGGGGGGCGAGGTTCCTGATGGGT
>JACQEL010000856.1 GCA_016200595.1 Deltaproteobacteria bacterium | reverse complement strand
GTGGCGGTTCTGACTGAAGCCGAAGCCAACGGTTGGGCGGCTCGCAGTGAGCTGGGGCGTTAGCCTTCATGACGTGGGGCGTCGCCACCACAGATGAAAAAGGAGAAGCCGAGGGGTAAGCTCTAGTCGGTCACCGCGGACCAGAGGTCGAGTCGCCTTGGTGCCGCGAGCCCGTGCGTTAGCCTGACCCGAGAGCTAGCCAGGCACCACCCATTGTTGCTGCGAGCACGCAGAGCAGACTCTTTATTGGTGCTGGCTCTCCCGCTGGGACCGAAAGGAGGGGATCATGGAAGTGTTGTATGCGTGTTGTTGTGGGATCGATGTGCACGCCAAGATGCTGGTGGCCTGTTTGCTGAAGCAGGGGAAGAAAGAGGTATGCACCTTCTCCACGATGACGGAGGATTTGCTGCGGCTGCTCGACTGGCTCACCCAGGAGGGATGCACGCACGTGGCAATTCAGAGCACGGGCGTCTATGGGCGGCCGGTCTTGAATATCCTGGAAGGGGTCATGGAAGTGATTCTCACCAACGCCCGCGACGCCAAAGGGTACACAGCCCGCAAGACGGATGTGATTGACGCCGAGTGGTTGGCCGATCTGTTGCGGCATGGACTGCTCAAGCCCAGCTTCATTCCGCCCCTCCCGATTCGCGAGTTGCGGGATTTAACTCGGTATCGAGAGAGTCTGGTGCGAGAGCGCACCACCGGGCCGCGCTCGTGCAAGCCGCCTGGGCCGCGAGCCATCAAAAGGGGACGTACCTGGCCGCGCAGTACAAACGCTTGGGGAAACGGATGGGCAAGAAGAAAGCGCTGGTCGCCGTGGGCCACAGTATTCTGGTAATTGCCTATCACGTCGTGCAGACGCGCACGAAGTATCAAGATCTTGGGGGCGACTACTTCGTGCGGCGCAACGTAGCCACGCAGCGCAAACGGTTAATTCGCCAATTAGAATCACTGGGGGTCAAGGTGACGGTTGAAGAGGTCAAAGAGGCTGCGTAACCTCACCGCCAGTATTTTCATAGCAGGTTTCTGCAAGACAGTGTGAGGGCAATCTGATGTGCCACTTTCTCAAGAACCGTCCGCTTTGTATAATCCTCTCTCATGCATAAGGTCTACTTGGATGTTTGTTGTCTCAACCGTCCTTTTGATGATCAACAGCAAGACCGTGTGCATCTGGAAGCTGAGGCGGTTCTTTTAATACTGAAGCGCTGTGAATCCGGAGAGTGGCACTGGGTCAGCAGCGCGGTTGTCAGCTACGAAGTAGACCAAATTCCCAATGGGGAACGCCGCAACCGAGTCAAAGAGCTACGGCGAGGAGCAAGGGAGGTTCTCCCTTTGAGTGACTCGGCAGTTGAGCGCGAGGAAGAACTGAAAGGGCTGGGAAGGTCACAAGATTAGCCTTCACAGGGCCATAGAACTCGTCCTGGCTTGCTGTAGCAAATATCGGCTACCCGAACCTACCCGCCAGGCACATCTGTTGGTGAATGAGATGCGCAGACAGGCAGGCAAAAAAGCCCAGGAAGGTCAACAGCTTACGCTCTGATAAGAGGCTACTCCCCTCTCCTTGCTAGGCAATGGCGTTAAGTTAAGGATCGAACCCGTGCTTCGACTTCGCCGCTACCGCGGCTACGCTCAGCATGAACGGAAATTTCTCAACCTTTTCACCCCCACCCCGTTCGCCCTGAGCGTAGCGGAGCGAAGTCGAAGGGCGCAAACTGCTGGAGAGCATGCTAACTTAATACCATTGTCCTTACTGGGAGAGGGCCGCGGAGGGAATAACAGTTTTCCTCCAGGGAACTTGTTTGACCGGCGCAATCCGTTTATCCGTTGAAGAAACACTTTTGTTATTAGAGGAGAATGCCTGTGTTCGTTGTCACCAATCGTATTCCCGTTTCCTCAGGCCATGAAGCTGAATTTGAAGACCGCTTCCGTCACCGTGCGCATCTGATTGACCGCTCGCCCGGGTTCATCAAGAACTTGGTGCTGCGTCCGGTGCAGCGCCGGTTCAGTCACCAGACCGGCCAGTGGGAGGACAAGACCGAGCAAGGGTATTATCTGGTGCAAACCTATTGGGAGAGTGAACAGGACTTCTGGAATTGGACCAACAGCGAGTCTTTTCGTCTCGCACACAGCAACCGCCCGGCGGCGGAGATGTTTGCTGGCCCCAGCGTGCTAGAGATCCATGAGGTCATCTTAAGTACGGAAAAGCAGTAGGAGTTCCTATGCAAGAACGTATTGCCGAGCGCTTCCACGCGATTGTCCCTGCAGTCGATTTTTGCTCACTGCGTTTTGTCCAGACGCACTCTGAGTTTCTCTCGGTCCGGCAGAATATCTTACAGCCAGTTTCCACCTCCGAAGATATCGGTGCGATGATTACCGTCATCGACGGTGGCGGCATGGGCTATGCCGCCACCAGTGATCTGACGGAGGCAGGCCTGCGCCGCGCCGCTGACCACGCCTTATCCTGGGCACGACGAAGTGCCGGGCGTAGCGTCGTCGATTTTTCCCGGGTTCCCTTCCCGCGACCTGAGGGAGAATACCTCAGTCCGGTGCAGATTCCCTGGAACGGGATGTTACGGCAGGACAAGATCGACCTCCTGCGCCTGACGAGCGAAGAGCTCAAGAGTGATGACCGCATCGTCGATTGGGAGGCCTCACTCTGGCATACCGAGAGTGACACTTTATATCTGACCGCCGACGGTGGGCGGGCGCGTCAGCTCTTTCGCTATATTGTGCCGATGCTCAGCGCCACCGCTAACGCGGGCAGCGAAACCCAGACGCGCAGCTTCGCCGGCCGCGGCCACTGCCGCCAAGGCGGTCTCGAAGTCCTTGAGCAGACCCACTTCCGCGAGGCCGCTCCCCGCATCGCCGCAGAAGCCCTGCAGCTGCTGACCGCGCCCAATTGCCCCTCGGGGACTATGGACGTCTTGCTCGCACCCGATCAGATGATCCTGCAAATTCACGAGTCTATCGGCCATCCGCTGGAACTCGACCGTATTCTTGGCGATGAGCGCAACTACGCCGGCACCAGTTTCGTCACCCCTGACATGTTCGGCAGCTACCGTTACGGCTCCGACCTCCTCAATATCACCTTCGATCCTACTCATCCGGAAGAGTTCGCCAGTTATGCGTTTGACGATGACGGCCAGCCCGCCCGCCGCGAATATCTTATTCGCAACGGTATTCTGGTGCGCGGCCTCGGCGGCGTCACCTCGCAGACCCGCACCGGGTTGCCGGGCGTGGCCAATGCCCGCGCCACCAGTTGGAACCGGCCACCGATCGACCGCATGGCCAACCTGAACCTGGAACCAGGAACCTCTCGCTTCGCCGACATGGTGGCGGCGGTGGAGCACGGCGTCTACATGCAAACCAACCTCTCCTGGTCCATCGATGACTCGCGCAACAAATTCCAGTTCGGCTGCGAGTGGGGGCAACTGATCGAAAATGGCAAGCTCACCACCATAGTCAAAAATCCCAATTACCGTGGCGTGTCTGCCACCTTCTGGCGCAACCTCAAAATGGCCGGCAACCGCGACACACTCGATATGCTCGGCTCCCCCTTCTGCGGCAAGGGTGAGCCGAATCAAGTCATTCGTGTGGGGCACGCTTCTCCCACCTGCCTGTTCGCGGACGTGGAAGTGTTTGGAGGGGAGTAACACCATGCAAGAATATTTTTACCAACTTGCCGATTCCCTGACGCCGCTCCTACAGAGTGGCGAAGTCTACACTTGTACCTTTGACGCCGAAGATTCAGACTTCGTGCGCTTCAATCAGAGCGCCGTGCGTCAAGCCGGGACGGTGGCGCAGCGCTTTCTCTCCCTCACGCTCATCAACGGGATGCGCCATACCTCCGGGACTGTGTCACTAGCCGGAGATTTGGAGATGGACCGGCCCCGCGTGACCCTGCTCGTGAGCGAATTGCGCGAGCAGTTGCCGTACTTGCCTGAAGATCCACACTTACTCTACGCCACCGAGGTGCACTCCAGCGAGCACCACGGCCAGAACCGTCTGCCGGAAGACAGTACGGCAATCGTCGCCACGATCCAGGAAGCCGGTCGAGGTCGAGATCTCGTCGGCCTGTACGCCGCCGGGGGGATTCACAGCGGGTTTGCCAACTCTTTCGGTCAGCGCAATTGGTTTTCCAGTTACAGCTATAATTTTGACTGGAGCTTTTATCATCAGGGCGATAAAGCCGTGAAGTGTGGCTACGCTGGTTTTGTCTGGGACCCGGCCGAGTTCACGCGTAAAGTAAATGCCGCGGCCGAGCAACTGGCCGTGCTCACCCGACCTCCGCGCACCATCGAGCCCGGACGCTATCGTGTCTACCTGGCGCCTGATGCGCTCTATGAAATTGTCGGCTTGCTGGGCTGGAGTGGCTTTAGCCTGAAAGAACACCGCACCAAACAAACCGTGCTGCTCAAAATGATCGAAGAAGGTGCCCGGCTCCATTCTCTGGTAACGCTGCGAGAGAACACGGGCGACGGAGTCGCGCCGAATTTCCAAGAAGACGGCTTCATTAAGCCCGATCAGGTCACGTTTATCGAGAACGGTGCTCTTCATGACTGTCTCACTTCTCCGCGTTCGGCCAAAGAGTATAGCGTTGCGACCAATGGCGCCTCCGGTGGCGAGATGCCGGAGTCGTTAGATATGGCTGCCGGCAGCGTGCCGACGGCCGAAGTGCTGCAGCGACTCGACACCGGCGTGTACATCAACAATGTCCATTATCTCAACTACTCCGACCGTATCGCTTGTCGCATCACCGGGATGACGCGCTTTGCGACGTTCTGGGTAGAAGATGGCGTCATTCAGGCGCCGCTCAATGTCATGCGCTTCGACGAGACGCTCTACCGCATGCTGGGAGAGAAGTTGCTGGGGTTGACGGCCGAACGTGACTTGAT
>JACQEL010000855.1 GCA_016200595.1 Deltaproteobacteria bacterium | reverse complement strand
GCCTGCCACTCAGGGCGTACCCGGGCAGAGCCCGGGCACGAGGGGGAGTCGTGCTGGCGCAGAAACGGTCTGGGCGCGGGGAACAAAAACAGGATCTCCTGCCATTCTCAGCCTCAGCGAATTTTCGTTACCCCAGGGGCATGCCGCCTTTCCTGACCATAGCCGTAAACCGACCCTTGATTGCCTTCCAGCGACTGGGGAAATCATCATCGCCTGGCGGTAATGTCCATACCGCGTGCAGATGGTCAGGCAGAACGACGATTGCCTCAATACAAAAAGGTGACTGCCGACACACAATTCCGAAGGCTTTACGTAAAGGGTCGATCTGTTCGATTAGCAGGCGAGAACGGCGATCTCTCAACGTGACGGTGAAGAAGAACGTTCCACCAGGGATTCGATTGCGACGGTAATTAACCATCTCTCACCGCTGCTTGCCCCCGGATTCCGCGGAGCCTGTCCTGAGCGCAGTCGAAGCCTGCCCTGAGCATAGTCGAAGGGGGCTCCATCCGAGCTACGTAACTCGTCCTATAGTGTCACGATTGATCCCGAGCATAAGCCCTCCGCCAGTTCTGGCCGCACACTCTCAGAGCCGTTTAGCGACGGTGAGGATAGGGATTGTTCCTCCGCTTCAGCCTGCGGGCAAGCTCAGCCACCCGTTGCCCCAGTTTCCGTCCCTTTTCCAGGAATTGTTCCGCGACGTGGCCGTTTTCTGAAACTGCGGCGAAAGGGGCCTCGTCGGTCACGGCCGAGGCGCCAAAGGCACTGGTCCATTCTGGTCCGCCTACCACAATCATGCCGAAGATGAGCATGGAGCGGAGAATACTGAGCTGCACCGCCTCCTCGCCCGCCGAGATCCCCCCGGCCGACACAAACGCGGCTCCGATCTTGTCGCGCAGCGGGGTGCCGTGCAACGGCCAGCTGTTAATGAAGCTTTGGATCTCGGGGGCGACGTTGGCATTGTGGACCGGACTGCCGAGAATAATCGCATCGTAGTCCACGAGACCTGCAGGGGTAGCGTCCTGCACCGGCACGAGCGTGACCTGCGTACCGGCTACCGCCTTTGCCCCTTGCGCCACGGCTTCCGCCATAGCGCGCGTAGGCCGGTCACGCTGTAATACACGATCAGGATGCTGACCTCGTGGGCGCGCGCAGCGTGCGGCGTACACAGCAGCAAGAGGGAGAGCCCGAAAAGCACCTGTTTCATTTTTGTTTTCATTGTCAGCCCCGCCTGGTAGCCCGGATGAAATCCGAGATGCCCTAGCCACACCCCCGGATTCCGCGGAGCCTGTCCTGAGCGAAGCCGACGGGCTCCATCCGGGCTACATAGCTTAGGCGACGGCCAACGAGGTAAGAACTAAAGGTGTGTAAATCGAGCCAGGGCGGCGTATCCTTTCGGGCGACCTAACCCATCGGGTTGTGACCCGGGCAGAGAAGGAGGACACATCATGGAAAAGTCAAAGCCGACCACACCAGAGCCGCAGACAAGCAGCACATGGGAGCGGTTGGAAGAGTTTGTCCGCGAGCATGTCCAGCAGTTCATCCAGGCGCTGCTCGAAGAAGAAGTCACCGAGTTATTAGGACGCACAAAGTCAGCGCGGCGGGAAGCGGTCGATCCCACTCCTGGGTATCGCAATGGCTATGGCAAGCCCCGACGCTTAGCTCTGACGAGCGGGACCATCACCGTCCGCCGGCCCCGTGTTCGTGACCTCACCGGGCGGTTCGTGAGTCAGGTGTTACCGTTGTTTAAGCGCCAGACCAAGGAGGTGGGTGAACTCCTTCCCCAGCTCTATCTCCATGGGTTAGCCTTGGGCGACTTCGACTTGGCATTACGCGGTCTTTTGGGCGAGGGGGCGCCGTTGTCTCCCGCCTCGCTGCTGCGGTTGAAAACCCAGTGGCAGGGAGAGTATGAGATGTGGAAGCAACGCCGGTTCGATGACCTCGAAGTGGTCTACCTTTGGGCCGATGGCCTGTATGTGAAAGCCGGGTTGGAGGATACGAAAGCGGCCCTGCTGGTGATGATTGGCGTGCTCACCAATGGCCAGAAAGTCGTCTTAGCGGTGGAGAGTGGCCAGCGCGAGTCCAAAGAATCCTGGGGGAGATCTTACGCAACTTACGTAAGCGTGGCCTTAAACCCTGGCGGTGCACGATCGCCGATGGCCATCTGGGCTTATGGACCACACTGGGGGAACAGTACCCAACATTGGCCGAGCAGAGATGCTGGAACCATCGCCTGACCAATGTGCTGGACGCCATGCCCAAGAAACACCAGGCCGAGGCACGGACGCTTTTGTGTGCCATGCCCTATGCCGAGACACAGGCCGCCTGCGAAGCGCTGCGGGAGCAGTTCACCTCTCGTTACCGTAAATTGGCCCCCAAGGCAGTAGAGCGGCTCGCTGATGACTGGGAGCGGTTGGTGACCTTCTACCGGCTTCCCCGCGAGCACTGGGTACACCTCAGAACCTCCAACGTGGTTGAGTCGCCCTTTGCCACCGTGCGGCTGCGCACCACAGCGGCGAAACGCTTCAAGAAGGTCGAGAACGCCACGGCGTTGATCTGGAAGCTGTTACAGGTGGCCGAGTCCACCTTTCGCCGACTCAGAGGGGCAGAGTTACTGCCGGCGGTGTATGCTGGAGTCCAGTACGTGGACGAGGTGCAACGGACATCGAAGGCTCCGCTGCGGCTGGCGGCCTGACAGGACGGGGAGATGGCATGCGGGTTGTCTTGCGGCAAGCGAAGGCATAAAGAGACTCCGAGGGCAGACCATGACGTTCGATGAAGTGCTGGACCAAGTCCGAGAGCTTTTACAGCAACGCGGCCGGGTGACCTATCGGGCCTTGAAACGCCGCTTCGCGCTGGATGACGAGTATCTAGAGGACCTCAAGGGAGAACTGATCAAAGCCGAGGGCGTGGCGGCAGACGAAGACGGGGAGGTGCTGGTCTGGATAGGCAAGGCCAGAGGGAAGGACACGGAGAAGCGGGACATCGGGGAAGCGAAGAAGGGGCAAATAGTCTCTTCTGACGCGAGACGCCAGACGCTAGACATTAGACCAGCTGACGGCGAGCGACGCCAGTTGACCGTGATGTTCTGTGACCTTGTAGGTTCCACGGCACTTTCTACACAACTCGATCCCGAAGATCTCCGCGAAGTCATTCGGGCGTATCGGGAAGCCTGCGCCTCCGCTATCTCCCGGTTCGGAGGATATCTGGCGAAATATATCGGGGATGGGCTGTTGGTGTACTTTGGCTATCCCCAGGCGCATGAAGACGATGCACAGCGAGCCGTGCGGACTGCTCTGGGTATCGTCGAGGCCACGCAGCAACTATCCTTCCCGACCCTCCAGCTCCCACGTCCCTTGCAGGTGCGTATCGGCATTCACACGGGCCTCGTGGTGGCTGGGGAGATGGGCGTGGGCGACCAACCGGAACCGCTGGCGATTGTGGGCGAGACGCCCAACATTGCCGCCCGGCTGCAAGAGCAAGCGCACCCCAACAGCGTAGTCATCAGTCCGACAACATATCGGCTGGTCACCGGCTTATTTGAATGTGAGGAACTGGGGCCGCAAGTGTTGAAGGGCATCTCAACTCCACTAGCACTCTATCAGGTCGTGAGGGAGAGCGCGGTGCAGAGTCGCTTTGAGGCGGCGGTGCAAAAGGGCTTGACGCCACTAGTGGGGAGAGCCGAAGAACTCGCCCTGCTGCGGCGGTGCTGGGAACAGGCAAGAGCAGGCACAGGCCAGGCGGTGCTACTGAGCGGTGAGCCCGGGATTGGCAAATCCCGCCTGGTCCAGGAGCTTAAAGAGCAGCTAGCACACGAGGGGGTGACCCGCATCGAGTTTCGCTGCTCGCCCTATCACCAGAACAGTGCGCTGTATCCGATCATTGATCACTTGCAACGCCTGCTGCAGTTTGCCCGCGACGATGCTCCCGCCGACAAGCTGGAGAAACTCCAACACCTACTGAGCCACTATCGCTTCCCCCAGGCCGATACTTTCCCCCTCTTGGCGAGGCTGTTATCCCTGCCTCATCCCGTGGGCTCTCCCCCGCTTACCGGGATTCCCCAGAAGCAGAAGGAGAAGACGCAGGAAGCTACGGTGGCCTGGCTCGTCGAAGAAGCTGAGAGGGCTGCCGTGTTCTGTGCCTGGGAAGATCTGCACTGGGCGGACCCCTCGACGTTGGAGGCGCTCACACTCCTCCTGGACCAAGTGCCCACAATACGGCTGTTAGCGCTGCTGACCTTTCGCCCCGAATTTACCCCACCCTGGGGCAACCGCTCACACCTCAGCCAGATTACTGTGAGCCGCTTAGGGCACACTCAGGTCGCAGCCATGGTCGAGCGGGTTACGGGTGGTAAAGCCCTGCCGGCGGTAGTGCAGCAACAGATTGTGAGCAAGACGGATGGTGTACCACTATTTGTGGAAGAGTTGACCAAGACGGTGGTGGAGTCAGGGCTACTCACCGCCGTCGACGGCCACTATGAGTTGAGCGGGCCATTGCCGCCGCTGGCCATTCCCTCCACGCTGCACGCCTCCTTACTGGCGCGGCTGGACCGCTTGTCGACGGTGAGAGAGATCGCCCAACTGGGCGCGACCATGGGGCGAGAGTTTAGCTATGAGCTGCTGCAGGCAGTCTCCCCACTGGGCGAAGTAACACTACAGCAGGGGCTGAAGCAGTTGGTTGAAGCGGAGCTGGTGTATCAAAGAGGGCTCTTGCCACAGGCCCACTATCTCTTCAAGCATGCCCTCATTCAGGACACGGCCTATCAGTCATTGTTAAAGAGTACCCGGCAACAGTATCACCGCCAGATTGCCCAGGTCCTCGAAGGGCGGTTTACTGATACAGTCGAGATGCAGCCTGAGCTGGTGGCCCATCACTACACGGAGTCCGGGCTGATAGAGCAAGCCATTCCCTACTGGCAAAAGGCCGGGACGCGAGCCGCGGAGCACTCGGCTTACGCGGAAGCGGGGGCGCACCTCACCAGGGGGCTGGAGTTGCTCAAGACCCTGCCAGACACGCCTGAACGCGTCCAGCAAGAACTCATGTTCCAACTCACTCTGGGCCCGCCGTTGCAGTACATCAAAGGTTGGTGCGCCCCAGAAGTGGAGCAGGCTTACTCGCGAGCGCGAGAGCTATGCCAGCAACTAGGTGATGCACCTCAGCTTTTGTCGACGCTAGGGGGACTGTGGCGCTTTTATCTGCACAGAGCGAGGTTACAGGCAATGCGTGAACTGGCAGAGCAGTACCTCCGCCTAGCCCAGAGTGGAGGCGACTCGACCCACCTCATAGGGGCCCACCATATGCTAGGGCTTACCTTATTCTACCTAGGGGAGTTTGCACTGGCTCAAGACCACATGGTGCAGTTTAATGCCCTCTACGATTCACAGAAACCTCTTCTCTCTGTCTCCCACACTTTGCCTAACCTCAGGTTAGGATGCCTTTGCTGTGAGGCCCGAGTCTTGTGGATGCTCGGTTATCCGGACCAGGCGCTAAATAAAAGCCAGGAAGCGCTGACCCAGGCCCAGGAGTTGGCTCACCCCTTTAGTCTGGCTATGGCGCTGTCCGAATCTGGCGTCTTCCACCAACTCCGGCAGGAACGGCACGTAGCCCAGGAACGGGCAGAAGCGCTGCTGGCACTATCTCGCGAGACTCGCGAGCAGGGGTTCCCTCCGCAATACTTGGCGCAGGGAACCATATGGCAGGGTTTGGCGTTGGCCGAGCAAAGACAGGTGGAGGAGGGAATTACCCAGATGCAGCAGGGCTTGGCCGCCTTTCGGGCCACGGGAATAGAGTTGGGTCCACCCCATTATCTTACCCTTTTGGCTGAAGTATATGGGAAGGCGAAGCAGGTAGAGGAAGGGTTAATTACGCTCGCCGAGGCGCTGACTCAGGTGGACAAAACTGGACAGCGTTACTACGAGGCGGAGGTGTATCGATTGAAAGGGGAACTGATGCTGCAACAACAGTCCAAAGTTGAAAATCAAAAATCTAAAGCCCCTAGCCCCCAACACCCAACATCTAGCACCCAAACGGAGGCGGAAGCCGAAGCGTGTTTTCTCAAGGCCATCGAGATTGCCCGTAGGCAACAAGCGAAGTCGCTGGAGCTACGAGCCGCGATGAGCCTTGCGCGTTTATGGCAACAACAAGGCAAGAAGGACGAAGCCCGCCAGCTGCTGGCCGAGGTCTATGGCTGGTTCACCGAAGGCTTTGATACCAAGGATTTGCAAGAGGCCAAAGCGTTGTTAGAGGCATTACACTGAAGCAAAAACCGTCATCCAAGAGCAACGCTGTCTGAGGCTATTTCCACACCATTTGACATTACCTCCGGCCAACTTCTCGCTTCCGTCATACGGTATGTCTAAGTGGATTCGTTGAGGGCCCTGCCCTATGTTATCTTCAAGAAATCATATCACGATCACTGGAGGAAATGTTAATGAGCCATACCCTCACGTTAGACGTCCCAGAAGATGTGTATGAGCCCTTGAAAAAAACGGCAGAGCAAAGTGGCCAATCGCCGGAGGTGTTAGCTATCCAATGGTTGACCGCTGCCGTTCAGCATTTCGCCGAGGACCCTGTGGAAAAGTTCATTGGCGCTTTTAATAGTCAAGGCTCTGATTGGGCAGATCACCACGACCAGTACCTTGGACAGTCGGTAGCGGCGACACTGCGGAACACAGCCTCTGAAGGTCGCTCAGATGACTGATATTTTTGCTGATACCGCCGGCTGGGGACACCTGGTTGATCCATCGCAAGCGTATCATGGACAAGCCGCAACTATTTACCGTGGCGCCCGACAACAAGGGAGAAAGTTCATTACCACTAACTATATCCTTACTGAAGTCGTGGCGTTGCTAACCAGCCCGTTGCACATTCCCCGTCCGGCGACTGTAGCGTTTATTGAAGGGTTGAAAGCCTCCCCGCATGTCGAAATTGTCCACGTAGACCCTGCCGTTGATAAACAAGCGTGGCAGTTGCTCATTCAACGACAGGACAAAGATTGGAGCCTGGTGGATTGCGCAAGTTTTGTGGTGATGCAGCAACGTACCTTACTCGAAGCATTTACGACCGACGAACATTTCGAGCAGGCTGGTTTCGTTCGCCTGCTGAAAGGTTAAGCGAGTCAGCGATGTAGCCTAGATGAAGCGCAGCGCAATCCAGGCGCTACTCCCCAAATCCACCCTCCTGCCCTACAGCCTCCGCTCCTCCCCAATCTGGGCGAAGGGCTCCATCCGAGCTACGTTCCTTGTTAGCTCTTAGGACCGTGAGACAAAACTCTGGACGACCACAGGAGCAGAGGAGACGAGAGTGTCATTGCGAGGAGCGGTAAGCGACGAAGCAATCTCTGTTTTCGGGCAAAGATTGCTTCGCTCCGCTGCTCAGAAACAAAATTCGTAGTCGTTCACGGGGGTAGCAAAAACATGGTGAAAAGCCACCGCTAATTTGTTAGTCTTAGGCCAATGGAAGCTGAACGGCTGACTTGTAGCAATCCAGAGATTGCG
>JACQEL010000821.1 GCA_016200595.1 Deltaproteobacteria bacterium | reverse complement strand
TGAGCCGGCCCCAACTCCCCAATAAAGAGAGGTAAAAACTCAACCAGGGGCTTCCGCTCCTGGACCCCAGAATCCAGAACTCCAGCATCCAGCACCCAGAAGGGTCAGCTACTGGGCACACCGAAAACCGACGCCGCCACGGCGGTAGCCAGGGTCGCTCCTGAAGCGGTAGGATACGCGCACAACCCACGGCACATCGTTCCACGAGCCGCCGCGCACAACCCTGTCTTGCCCCTTCTCCGGGCCTCTTGGATCTTCCCCCGGGCTCCGCTGGTAATAGGAGGCGTCGTACCAATCTTGGATCCACTCCGACACATTCCCATGCACATCACACAGCCCCCACGCATTGGGTTTGCGCTGTCCCACCGGATGCGTGCGGTTGCCGGAGTTTTCCCCATACCAAGCGTATTCCCGCAATTGACCGCTGCTATCCCCAAAACAGTAGGACGTGACAGCCCCAGCCCGAGCGGCATATTCCCACTCCGCTTCTGTGGGCAGCCGGTAGGGGATCCCGCCTTTTTTTTCACTAAGCCGCCGCAGAAATTCCTGCACGTCACTCCATGGAACATTTTCCACCGGCAGGCTCGGATCGTCCGTAAAATGACTGGGATTCGTCCCCATCACGGCTTCCCATTGGGCCTGGGTCACTGGATATTTCCCCAGATAAAATGGCCGGCTGAGGCGGACCAGATGCGCGGGCTTCTCATTGTCACCCCCGTACTCCGCCCCCATGCGAAATTCCCCGGCGGGAATCAAGACCAGCTCCATGCCGATGCTGTTGCGTAATGTAGACGGGGGGATTGTCACACGAGGAGTTTCAGGAGGCTTCTGTTCTGCTTCAGGTTGTATGGGTTCTACAGGCACGTGCTGCTCATGTACCGTGCGCTGTCCTCCACCCAGCACGTCGATAAGCTGCGTTAAGGTGTCCTCATTATCCACATCCCCAGAAGAGAAGTCGATGTACTGAATTGTGCGCAATTGGCGAGGGATCTGACACCCACGATAAATGACGGGAACGATAGATTTGTCCTCGTCCAGCGCCGTACGCAGCTCGCCTCTCACCTCTCGCGACTCAACTGCATCCGGAGAAAGCACGATGAGGAAGTTAGTACACTCTACGAGTGCCTTGTCGATAGCGTGGTCCCAGTCTTCACCAGGACGGAGGTTGAGTGTGTCCAGCCAGGCAGAAACTCCTCGCTCCTTTAGCCGTCTCACCAGGGTAAGAACGAATTGCGTATCTTCCCGCGCATAGCAGATAAAGACATGCTCAGCCATGGATAACTCCTAAACCGAACGGCAAGAGATTCATACACTCATGCATCCGAGCCTGAATGCCGTAGCGTGCGCTATGCGCACGAAAATAGCGGCGTCCAGGGAAGACGTGCGCACAGCGCACGCTACCCCGAGTGTACCAACCTCATGCATCTTGGTTTAGACTCTCTCATTCGAGTGGCAAACGATTAGAGCGCAGAGCCACGACACGTGCAGATCTTTGGAGGAAGATCGGCGATTCTTTCATGCGTTACATTCCCGAAAATTCGACCAGGGGCTCCCGCCCTGGCCCCCCTAACACCCAGCACCCAATTCACCGGGCACATCGAAACCCTAGGCCGTCGTTGCTGAATCCTAGTTCTCGGCAGTTAATCTTCTCCACAGGCGCAAGAAGCAGCACCTGTCGCAAAGCAAACGACAACTATACCCAACCCTGCTTCCTGACAACTTGTTCAATTTCTTCTTCCAGAGCGACGAAAGCGGAAAGAGCACGAAGTAGAACGAAGTCATTGATGAATTCAGCGACACGTTGCACTCTCCCGGATACCCGAAAACTCCTTAGTCGGCGACCATAGAGTTCACTGGCTTGTCGAAGAAGATTAAACAGAACCATCTTGGGATTGGGTAACTGTTCGAGATCTTTAATGGATGGGAGTTCCAATGGACGCCGCCCATTGGGATTCCCGGCAGCTGAACGGATAGCAGCTTCATTCAATAACAACCAAGCTTCTTGCATCCGGATAGGAATGACACAAACAGTCAGATCGCGGTTCCAGTGTATTGCACCTGCCAACTGTTCCAACGCCTTGTGGATTTCTTCTACTCGGCTTGCAAGGGACCCCGTTTCTGCGTCACGATGGACGAACAAGAGATCACAAGGATAAAGCTCAATACTCCACTTAATACGCTCTGACAACTCTTTGGGTGGTTTTGGCAAACGTCTCAAATCAGCCCATTCGGACTGGATGGGAAAGTTTACTCCATGTTCTCGTAAGAGCCACGTGAGAAGAGGGAGAAGGGCTCGGTCTGAACTGCCATCTGTAAGCAAGGTGTAGCGGAGTTCCTTCATCCTGCCTGTTCCGCAAGGGGCAGCAAAAGCTGAAGATCTGGACGATCAACGACCCGACGCGTTCTTGAGGTTGGGTGTTTCACTTTTCCCCCTCCATCGAGGTCGGGCTCTTGTGGTTCAGGTGCAACTGGATTGAGATACGCAAGCAATTTGCCTTTTGAGACGATGGTCACGTTCTCCGGGCCTTTTACCCGCCAGGTATCAGAGAGGCAACTGAAACACACCCGTTTGAACCGTTGTCCTGAGCGGGCAGACTCTTTCAACTCAGCGACTAACAGGCTGCCATCATCCACCTGGCTGACTACGGCTGGCGAGTGGGTATTGACGATGACTTGACGGAGAGGATTATCTGAATTGACGGGTTCGTTGACGTCAGTAGCAATGTCTTTCAGCAGTTCGAGCATAGCCGGAATACGTTCCGGGTGGATGCCGTTTTCCGGTTCTTCTAGACACAAGAGCCCCTGCGTCTCTGGATCGAGTTGCAAAACCGCAAGCGCCATAAAACGCAAAGTTCCATCTGAGAGGGCGCGCGCTGGATGAGATGTGTGGTCACGGTCTTTGACCTGTAAAGTTAGCAGTTCTCGCCTTTCATCACGTTCAATCCAGAGTTCATGTACATCAGCGATCAGTTCTGCCAAACGATTGGCAACTTGGCTGTAGACCCGTCCTGCCGCTCCATCTTGAGCCTCTCCATTTATTTTCTGGGTGGGTTGAGACCGCGCTAGGCGATAGAGTGTTGCGGCGAGATGGGAACCATCAACGCCTAAATGAGCAGGAGCACTAAACTCGTCCGGTTGCCGTAGCGCTGAAGGTTCCAGTTGCAGTAAGTGCCAGGATTGCATTTCCCGGCGTGCAACCAAAACGGTCGGACTTTCCGCCGCATTCGCAGCAGAGAGGACGGTCCGAGGAAGGTTCACCGCAGGTCGAGCGAGTGGTCTCCCTGCACTGCCCCCGTCCTGATGGAGTTTGATGACCCGGTTCTCTCCTTCCCCTTCTGTAGAAATGAAAGGAGCTCCTCGTCGTTGTCCGTGTACTGCAGACTTGCGCCACTGCGTCGCACTATGAGGAAACAAGAGATGTCTACTGGCTTCGCCCAGGTTGATATGCACCAACTCTTCTTTGACGATTTCAAGTGAACCCAGTGACAACCTGCTCTCATCTTTTCTATAGGCCAGGGTTAACGAATAGCGAAGAAAAGTAATACTAGCCTTCGCCTTCTGCCCCAAGTCATCTCGCGCTTCTTGGGGAACAATCATTTCTGCTGCGAAGGACATCTCATTTGCATAGACATCACCAACGCGATGGAAAAGACTGCGAATGTCGGCCGTGCGGCCCCCTTCGTCTCGCACCGACAACGCCGCATCGACCAGCGGACGGTCAGCCAGGGCGCTGAGAAAGCGAATAGCATCAAATAGATTAGACTTCCCTACGCCATTTGGTCCAGCGACACATGTAAACGGACCAAAGCGGACATCGACATCGACGAGGTTTTTGAAGCCAGAAACCTTTAAGCGGGTCAGCATGGTGTGCTCCGCAGTTTGCTTTGTTGCTCAATCGCGGGAAATTTAAGTCGGACAAAGCTCAACAGTAATGGGTCTTATGATCGGGTAATTGTACACTCTGGGTCGTACCGAGCGAAAGCCGGTTGAAGGCCTCGTAGCCAATTTCAACCAGGGGCTTCCGCCCCTGGACCCCAGAACCCAGAACTCTAGCATCCAGCACCCAGAAAGGTCAGCTACTGGGCACACCGAAAACCGATGTTGGCGTCGCGGGCACCCGGGTCGACCCCAAGGCGGCTGGACACGCGGACACCCCTCGGCCCATTGAACCCCGAGCCGCCGCGCACAACCCTGTATTGCCCCTCCTCCGGGCCTCTCGGATCTTCCGCCAAGCTCCTCTGATAATAGCCAGCATCGTACCAATCCTGTACCCACTCCCATACATTCCCATGCACGTCATATAGCCCCCACGCATTGGGCTTCAGCTTTCCCACTGGATGCGTCCTGCCCCCGGAATTCTCCCCATACCAAGCATACTCTTGCAGCCGACTAGGCTCATCCCCAAAGCAGTAGGACGTGGCAGCCCCAGCCCGAGCGGCATATTCCCACTCCGCTTCCGTCGGAAGCCGGTAGGGTTCCCCCCCACCCTTTTCACTGAGCCGCCGTAGAAATTCCTGAGCGTCGTCCCATGACACATTTTCCACGGGCAGGGTCGGATCGTCTGTAAAGCGACTGGGATTCGTTCCCATCACTGCTTCCCATTGGGCCTGAGTCACCAGATCTTTTCCCATATAAAATGGACGGCTGATGCGGACCAGATGCACGGGCTTCTCATCGTCACCCCCATCCTCCGCCCCCATGCGAAATTCCCCGGCCGGAATTAAGATAAGCTCCATGCCGATGCTGTTGCTAAACGTCGGGGCAAGGCTCGTAGGGGCAGGAACCGTCGGAACCTCTAGCCCTGCTTCCAACGAATGAGTTGTCTGCTTTTGTGGAGGTTCACCAACTTCCACAGTTACAGGTTGGGGCTCAGGAGTCGTTCGTAGCACAACCTGCTCAAGCGCAGCATTGATCTCTTCGACAATCGATGTCAGGTTTTCGTCGATCTGGTACTCAGTGCCTGCAGAAAGAGGAATGCCATTCCGAGGGCGGAGCTGCATTTGCATCAGCCACGGAACGAGCCTCCAGGCACACGGTCGGACAAGGATAGGGAAAATAGAAAGACCTTCCCCATCCCGTCGTTCGAGTAACCGCTTGATCTCTTTGCGAAGGATAAAACTGGAGGTCAGCGAGTGCGCTGAAACGAGCAGGATGGCAACACTAGCAGAGTTCATCGCGTCTTGAATTTTTTGCAACCAGGTTTCGCCAATGCGAATTTCATCGTCGGTCCAGAACTCAAGGAGGTTCTGGTATTGGAGCACTCCAAGATGCGTGACCAGCCGGTCTTTCCAATCGGCGTCCTTATGGCTGTAACTAATGAAAATGGTAGGTTTACTCATAGCTGCTTACCATGATTTGGACCGTATAAAGACAGCATTGTCAAACACATCTCTGCGCAGTTTCCACGTCGTTCCGTATTCCGTATGCGCGTTCCAGGCTTGAAGCGACGCTGCAACCTTACGCCATGTCAGCACCCCAGACGCATAGGCATCCTGTAACCACCGGATGCGTCGGCGTTGCCGGCGCACGGCAGAGTGGTTGAGACGCAGTTGCTGCGGAAACACCACAAATCCCAGAAACTCGATTCCCTCCTTAACCTGGCGCAGCCGGCTTTTGCCTTCGTTGAGTCGCAACCGTAACCCCAAAAGAAAGTCGACAATAGCCACGCGCAGATCGGAAAGTACTCTTTTGTCATCGTGAAAACAACAGAAATCGTCAACGTAACGGAGGTAGCGTTTCACTTGCAATCGCTCTTTTACGAAATGATCCAGTGCATCGAGGTATACGTTAGCAAAAAACTGACTGGTCAGGTTGCCGATCGGGATACCGTGCCTGCGGAACAGAGGAGTGAACAGCTCGTCGTCGGAAAAATGCAGAACCACTGGTTCCTGCTCATTCGAGTGGTCAACGATGAGATCGCAGAGCCACAACACGTGCGGATCTTTGGAGGTTGTCGTGGAATGCCAGCGCCGCTTCCTCGATGCGCTTTGCCATCACAAATCGTTGGTGCTTGGGGAATTTGCAGGTGTGGGTAAGAATCCACTCCAGGGTCTCAAAGCTCTTGAGGAAGATCGGCGACTCTTTCATGCGTCACACGGCCAAAAATTCAACCAGGGGCTTCCGCCTCTGGACCCCAGAATCCAGCATTCCAGCATCCAGCACCCAGAAGGGTCAGCTACTGGGCACACCGAAAACCGAGGCTGCCGACGCGGCCGCCTGAGTCGCCCCCGGAGCGGTAGGACACGCGGACACCCCTAGGCCCAGGGAACCACGAGCCGCCGCGCACGACCTTATACTCTCCATTGGCCGGACCTTTCGGGTTCTTAACAGGGCCCCGCCGGTAATAGTCCTCAGCATACCAGTCTTGCACCCACTCCAACACATTGCCGGCCATATCATAGCTGCCGTAAGGACTCACGCCCGCCGAGTACGACCCTACAGCAGCAGTCCCGCTACCATCCACGTTAGCCCTTTTTGCTTCCCACTGATTCCCCCATGGGTACACACGACCATCCGTCCCTCGCGCGGCCTTCTCCCACTCAGCTTCCGTCGGTAAACGCTTCCCCGCCCATTGGCAATACCCCTGTGCTTGATTCCAATCCACGCAGTTGATGGGATGATCTTCATGACCTTCCTTGCCCCAGTTACAGATCTCCCCAGAACCAGGACTCGTACACCCTTTGCCTCCAGCCTCCACACAGCGACGGTACTCCGCCACCGTCACCTCGTATTTGCCAATAGAATAGGCGTCCAAGGAAACTTTCCTACCCGGTTTTTCATCGCTTTCACACACTTGATCCACCTCCTCGTTACACCCCATCCAAAACTCGCCTGCCGGGATGGATACCATCTCTTTGCCGTCATTGCCTTGCTTGGTCTTAACCTCAGATGATGGAGGCGAAGTTTTCTTTGCTGCTTCCGAGGAGGCACTTGGTGGAGAGGGCACAGGT
>JACQEL010000820.1 GCA_016200595.1 Deltaproteobacteria bacterium | reverse complement strand
TCCCCTCCTTAGGATAGACCGGCTCGCACTCTACTACGGATTGGTGGGAAAGAACAAGGCGCCTCCGCGTAAAAATTGCGCGATAGTGAGGGGAAATTCCAGGGCGGGAATTTCTCCTGAGGCCTGCAGCGGAGAGGCGAGCGACTCCCGGCTCGCCTGCGTCCTACCGACGAACCGATATGGCGTGTTCCGTCAAAAAAGCTCCTGCCGCTTTGTGTTCTTGCTCGAGCGCTGGGAAGGGCCGTGGTTTTGCCTTATCTCCACGCTGACTGTCTTGCCACCACCAGACACACACGATGAGGGCACAGCCGAGGTGAAGAAGCCCAAACCCCCACAGGGCTACCTTGAGATCAACCAGGGCGACACACACGGCGAACAGTGCCGCCATGCACACCAGATACCCACCTATGACATCGGCTCTGGGCCCTTCCTCGCTGGGCTTTTGACGTGGGGGTGTTTGGCGCACTTGCCTGACGGTTGAAATTTTCATTGGTACACCCAGCGTAGCGTGCGCTGTGCGCACGTCTACCTACCCGCCGCTCTGTGTCGTGCGCATGGCGCGCGCTACTGCATGCAGACTCAGGCGCATGAGTGTACGAACCTCCTCAGGGTCTGACGCAGTCTCTGGAGCAGAGGGCTCACTATTACATGACGTAGCTGCTGCTCAGCTATTCAAAACGGGGGCAGCTTTTCTTTGTAGTCGTAACCTTGGTAGGGAGAGACAAGAGCGCCCACAGCTGCGGCAACCGAACTCAGAAGCTGATGAATTTTGATGCGCAAAACCGGTAATTGTGGGCCTGTAGAGACGCGACATGTCGCGTCTCTACGCTGATGGCAGTACCGAATTTGTTTGTCAAAAGCCATTAGGCAGATGAAGGAGCGGATTTCAGGCGACGCGTCCAGGGTTCAGGACTTTTGTCTTCAGGTGAGTGTTGTAGCGTGCACGGGCGTAAAAGGGAACTCACTTGTAGTTAATTTCGTTTGCCTCGCAATCTCGGCAGGCTTGTGGCGGGCAATGGGCAGGAATACCGAAAAACAGGATCCCGAGCCGGGGGCACTTTCAACTTCAATCCGACCGCCGTGGGCGTCGATGAGTTCTTTTACGATATACAGACCCAGTCCGGCGCCGTCGTGATACCCGGTGGCCTCCGCGCGTCGATATTTCTCAAATAGTGAGGAGCACTCTTCAGGAGTGAACCCGGGGCCGGTATCCGTAATCACTGCAACCACCTCATTATGCCGCCGTGCTGAACTAATCGTCACCCATCCCATCTTCGGGGTAAATTTCAAGGCGTTGTGGAGCAGGTTGGCGAAGATCCGCTCTAAGGCCAGGGGGTCGCCCTCGAAGAATGGGAGTCCCTCTTGTAGGCAGCAGGTCAAAGTCAGATGACGGCTTCGTGCTACAATCTCATACTGCTGGACGACCTTGTGCAGGATACGATTGAGCGCCACAGGTTTCTTGGCCAGGGTGAAGTGTCCGACCTCAATCTTGGCAAAGTCGAGATAATTGGTGGCGAGCGCGTGCACCGTCATGGTGCTGCTCTGCAGGTGCCCCAAAATTTCTTGGTCTTCACTAAAACCGCGCTCTTTTGCCTGCTGGAGCAAGAGATCTACACATCCCAAGATCGTCCCGAGTGGGTTTCTGATGTCATGCGTGAGCATGGCGAGGAATTCCGTCCGCTGCTGTTCGAAAGCTTTTCTCAGCGAGATATCGCGGTAGAGCCCCTGCATGCCGAGGAGACGACCGTCCTCGCTGTGCAAGAAGCTCGCTCGCACTTCCACTGGCACCATGCTCCCGTTCTGATGGACGAGTTCGGTCTCGTAGACTGACGGCAGCCGCTCGAGAGCGAACGCTCGGCTCCGTCGTTCTTCTTCTTGAGCAGCCGCCGCCAAAGTCGAAATCTCACCGAAGTGATGGCCGATGAGTTCCTGGCGAGAGCGACCGAGCAGCACTTCCACGGCCCGGTTCACATTGGTGATCTCCCCGTCGAGCGCTGAGATCAGAATCCCATCGCTGGCATTCTCAAAGAGGGTACGATAGCGTTCCTCACTTTCTCGCAACGCCTCTTCGGCTCTCTGTCGCTGTCGCAAATTACGGGCGATGAGCAAATTTGCCAGTGCGACCAGCGTCAGGGCTGACACACTCCCCCCCACGATCATGGTCATCGTATGACGAGCGCTCGCTTTTGCCGCGACCGTCCGCGCGGTCAGCAACTGCCATTCCTCATTCTCCATGTCGCGAACGATCTGCTGAATCTCATCGCTGATCCCTTCGCTGTGGGCGACCTGAATCGCTTGGAGCGCCGCCGCAAAGCCCTCATCTCTGCGTAGGGCGATAGTCTTCTCCAGTTGGGCAAATTTTTTGGCGATGAGGGTTTCAATGTTGGTGAGTTGTTGTTGTTGCGTAGGACTATCGGTAATTAAGCGGCGGACATCGGCAATTTCTTTCGGCATCTCGGTTATTGCCAGACGATAAGGCTGCAGATACTGCTCGTCGCCAGTGAGCGTGTAGCCATAATGCCCGGTTTCGGCCCGCTGGAGTTGGAGCGGAATGTCATCAAGTTCCGCGAGGACCTCATGAGTATGAGCTACTTGGCCGGTGGTTTCGATGAGTTTTTTGGTGCTCCAGTACGACACCACGCCGATGCCGACAAGAAAAAATAGTGCCAACCAAAATCCTCCGGTGATCTTTTTTGCCAGAGACCATTTCATCGCGTTCTCCTTATTCGACTCAGTAAAGTGACGGTTCGCTTTGTGAAAAGCCCGGCTACTTCCTCTAGGAAGGTATTCACCTACTCTTGGCAGTGAGAGTACTCGCTACCGACTGCAAGGGAGGAAGCCGGGGTCATTGCGTACGGAGCAGCCGCACACAACGCAGGTCACTAGCTGAGAAGCGGATCGTCATCAGCTGAGGAAGGCAAGACTTTGCGGGGAAAATCGCAGAAGAATGTGGGTAAATCTCGGGCGGACACCGACTGCAAACCGGTATCTTTCTGCCGTGCTGGGAGACAGAGATCACCAAAGTGGAGGCACACGCTGACGTGCTTGCTCTCCTGTTCGCACAGCAGATTGAGTTCTTGTGAGGGAGAGGGAAGCTCCTCTAATAAAAGAGGTCCGTTTCGGCGTGAGTCATCCCTGGCGAGAGAATGGATCGAAGCGAAAGGAGAAGAGGGATAAGAACCAACGGGCAAGAGAGCGACTGCTGCCCTCAGTGAAACCACTTTGAGAATCAGCCACACAACCCATATGGAGAAAAAACGCCGCATGTTTTCTTCGTCTTCTGATAGTCCAGACTATGAGTCATTCCCAGGTGGTTTGCAAGTAGAGGAGTTTCGCTGGTCAGGTTTCGCCGCAAAAAAAATGACACCAGACAGGGCTCTTGGCCACTTTTGGTGAAGCCGTCGTCCGCATCGTGGGGCCAGTACAAAACGACGGCTGAGGAGATCGAGCCGTGCCCGGCCGAACATCTGGCGTTTAAGCATTTTCAAGCGATTGATCTGGCCCTCCTCGTTCTGGGTTTAAAAATTCTCCATGGACGGGCGGATATCAAACTCGTGCATCCACGTGTCACGCGGCTGGGCGACGGCTTGTACAACCACGCGAGCAATGGCGCGCGAGTCGAGCCGACCCGGCTTCACTGCACGGTCTTCTCCGAGTGGGATGTCGTCGATGCTGCCATCGATGATGACATGAAAGACATGGATACCCTGGGGACCGAATTCACGTGCGTTACACTGCGCTAATGCGCGCAACGCGAACTTACCCGTGGCAAAGGCTGAGGATTTCGCATAGCCCTTCACTGAACTGGTGGCGCCGATGTAAGCGACTGTTCCTCCTCCATGAGCCAGCATGTCGGGAATTGCTTCTTTGGCGCAGAGGAATGGACCAAACGCTTGGCCGTGGAGGTTCTTGAGAAAGTCTTGCGGAGTAATGTCAAGAAAGGACCCACGCTTCGCGCCCCCGCCGGCGTTGCAAATCAAGAGATTTACTGGCCCCAGTTCGTTGCGCACCCGAGCGAAGGTTTGCTTGACCTGCTCTTGATCAGTAATGTCGGTGGGCCAAAAGACGCAACGCTCGACTGTTGCTCCAAGCCCAACGCGGATTTGTTCCAAAGAAGTGGCGTTGCGTGCCAGCGCCACGACT
>JACQEL010000808.1 GCA_016200595.1 Deltaproteobacteria bacterium | reverse complement strand
CGCTCAGCGGTGATCCTCTCCTTCCAGGTTTTACGCTGCGCGGCCAAGAGCTGTGGGAGAGACTCGGGTGGGGGCTGGGATGAAATGTAGCTGGGATCCGACGTAGTCTCATCCCAGCCTACGGCCCTTTGCCGGGAGTCGCGTGAATAGCTTATCGTTCCGAGTGCTCAACCCTTTGTAGGGTGGGTCATGACCCACACTACTGAACTCAATACGCCAGAAAAAATAGGAGTGCCCGCCGGCCCTTGTCTCTCAGTTTGGTACCCAAGTACACTGCCACCATGAAGAAGCCAGCACTCAGGAAACGTGAATACACGGTAGTCTATCAGCCCATTGAAGACGGCTGGATTCTGGCGACTGTTCCTGAACTGCCCGGGGCGGTCACGCACGGCCGTACCATGAAAGAAGCGCGGGAAATGATAAAAGAAGCAGTCGAGCTGTTGCTGGAGAGTTACCGTGAGAATGCGACGAAGGAGATGCCGGGAAATGCCGTGTGGGAAACGCTCAGTGTCGAAATTCCCGTGTCATGAAGCGGCGGGACCTGATTCGTCACTTGAAGCAGCACGGTTGTTATCTCGACCGAGAAGGCGGACGCCATTCCATCTATCGCAACCCGCAGAACGGACGAGCCGTTGCTGTCCCGCGACATCGGGAAATCAAGGAAACCACGGCTCGAACGATCTGTGAGCAGATCGGTGTGCCGCACCCCTAACCTTCTCTTCCCTTTTTCCTTTTCCCCATTTTCCCTTTTCGCCGTCTCATCCTCTTTGAGGCTGGGTTTCGCACGGCTCAACCCAGCCTACGGCCCTTTGCCGGGAATCGCGTGAATAGCTTATCGTTCTGAGTGCTCAACCCTTTGTAGGGTGGGTCAGGACCCACCCTACTGAACTTCACCGCGGAAAGCGCAGAGACGCCACGGGCAGCTTGCCTGCCCGTGAGCTTCACACGGGTGAACAAGTCACCCGTGACACCCGGCGCAACCACGCGATTTAAGGACGTGCGATTTTCCAAAGCGTGACAACGATAGTGGTTAGGATCGCGGCACTGATACTTAAGGCGAGCCATTCTGCTGGAGTCATATGACCTCGATGTGTGCGATGAGCATTCGTATACGCCGATCCAAGCGCCAACTCACCATTCCAAGCGCCAGTGTAGCGAAGAATCCGAGCCCCGCCAAGCCAAATCGTAGCCTGGTGGGGGTTCCCAAAAAGAGAGAGATTGCGCCACCACCGAGAGCAGCCATCACAAGAGCAATGAACTTTAGAACTTCCATTTCATACGTGATCTGCTCCTTGAGTGGTTCATTCGTCTTGTCCGCCATCTTCCGCCCTTCTCTATACCCCTGCTGAAAGTAACAGAATTGCTCGGTTGATACAGCAAACGCTCAGCGGTGATCCTCTCCTTCCAGGTTTTACGCTGCGCGGCCAAGAGCTGTGGTAGAGACTCAGATGGGGGCTGGGATGAAAATGGAGCTGGGATTCGACGGAGTCTCATCCCAGCCTACGGTCCTACTCCCCTATACCCCGGCGTTCTCCCTTGCTTCCATACACCAAGTTGCGTAAATGTGGTGTATCCCTGTTCCCAGGAGACCCTCCTATGCAGAGAACCAACGTTGCACTGGACGAGAAGCTGGTCAGAGAAGGCATGAAACTGTTCAAGAAAAAAACGAAGAAAGAACTTCTTGACTTTGCTTTGCGAGAAATCATCCGCCGCGAGAAGGCGAAAGGTATTCTCGCCTTAGAGGGTAAGGTCAATTGGGAAGGTGACCTCCAGGACCTAAGAAAGGGACGCTTTGCGGATCTTGGTTGATACGTCGGTGTGGATTGACTTCTTTCGTGGGACTTCATCTCGTGAAAGAGAGATCCTTGCCGCGTGCCTTGATCAGAGAGAGTACCTCGCCATCAGTGGTATTATCGTTCAGGAGATCCTGCAAGGCATTCGTGAGGATGCCCAGTACCGTGAAACCTTCAGATTTCTTGAATTCTTCCCGCGAGTTGATCTTCAATTCTCTGACCACATCGAAGCGGCAAGTATTTATCGACAACTGAGGAAGCGTGGGCTTACCATTCGCAGTCCGATTGATTGTCTCCTTGCGGCCTTGGCTCTGCGTTGTCGTTTCCTTCTGTTGCACAAAGACAGAGACTACTCTACGATCGCCCGCTTCTATCCCCTGAAGCTGTATGAGGAAAGCCCTTCATAAGCCTCGATGCCCCCTCGCCCTGTCTCCCAATCTCCCGTTCTCCCCTTCCCCGATTCTCCGTTTCTCCGTTAGGGAATCGTCACACGTGGCGCCCAGCGTACTCCATCGTAGGGCGTGCACAATGCGCCGACCAGATGGCGTAGTACGCGCCCTACCTGGCTGGCTAATGTAAGCCGAATAATCCTGCAACGTCCGCTAATTCCCGCTGTTCTTTAATCCAACTGTTATTATGAAGTTTGCGACAGCACCCACTTGCATGGGTCCTTGCTGACCTTGCGGTTATGGGTCCCCTCTCCCCTTGTGGGAGAGGGACAGGGTGAGGGGGCGTGCGGCAGGAGCAGGCCCCTGCCATTCCCTATCCTGACCTTCCCTCACAAGGAGGGAAGGAACCCACGTATGCACTCTGACCTAGCAGGGAGATAGCGTCAGGTCTTGTAGTAACACATGGCGAGGAATGGTGAAGATTGAGGCAAGAGGACTCTGATGCAAAAAGAAAGACCAGACCCTATTCCCTCCTAACGATTTCGTGGGCGAATAGTGGTGCTCAATCCTTCATAGGGTGGGTGGGTCTCGACCCACCCTACTGAACTCGATAACCCCCAGTCGCTCAGCGGCGATCCGATCTTGCCAGGCTTTCGCTTGAACGTCCAAGCGCTGTGGTAGAGACTCAGATGGGGTTGGGATGAAAATGTAGCTGGGATTCGACGTAGTCTCATCCCAGCCTCCGGCCCTCCCTCCCATTCGTCCTGAGCCCTTCGGCTTCGCTCAGGACAGGCTCCGCCACGGGAGCGGCGAAGTCGAAGGACGGGGCTTAACGCACCATTTCGATGTAGACTCGGCAGTAGAGCAGTATTACCTCCCATCCATACTCTTGCTGATCACTGATTGCTGATAGCTTCTCGTTCTGAGTGCTCAATCCTTCGTAAGGTGGGTCATGACCCACCCTACTGAACTATTCAAAGTCTCACAGGGACCACAGTAGACTACCTGCCCCCCCTACCAACAGAGTCCATTGCTGACAGTGTAGCCGCTCGGACAGACACAATCATAACTCCCTCTGCAGCACACAGGATGGAGGCTACCATACGCGACAAAAATTCCACAGCCATAGTTGGGAGGGCAAACTCCGCTGAGACATGCCTCGCCACCACTCGTACAGATACCGTTTACGCAAGATTGACCAGCCCCACAGGCATGGCCACAACTCCCGCAATTCGTGGGGTCACTCTGTACATCAATACAGCTGCCGTTACAGCAAGATTGACCAGCCCCACAGGCATGGCCACAACTCCCGCAATTCGTGGGGTCACTCTGCACATCAATACAGCTGCCATTGCAGAGCGTCGTTCCGCTGGGGCAACTACACTGCCCCCCCACACAAATTTGACCAGCTAAACAGATGTTGCCACAGAGCCCGCAATTCGTGGGGTCAGTCTGCACATTAATGCATTGATAACTGCAGAGCGTCGTTCCGCTGGGACATTCGCACTGGCACGAACTAGAATTGAAGACCTGGCCACCTAGGCAGGTCGTGTTGACACAGCTACCATTGCAAAGCGTCGTTCCGCTGGGACATTCGCATTGACACGAACTAGAATTGAAGACCTGGCCACCTAGGCAGGTCGTGTTGACACAGTTGCCGCCACAGAGCGTCGTCCCATTGGGGCACTCGCATAGACACGTGCTGGAATTAAAAATTTGATTGCCTGGACAGGTAGCATCGACGCACATACCGCTGCTGTTGCAGCAGGCCTGCCCCTGCTCGCAACAGGTTTTATTACTACCGCATCGTACTCCAGACAAGCATTTTGGCGAGCATTGAAGTATAGTTCCAGCTACT
>JACQEL010000807.1 GCA_016200595.1 Deltaproteobacteria bacterium | reverse complement strand
TGAACTCCAAGAGCGCTACGATGTCCTTATTTTGGCCTCGGCGGTTCCACACGGAGAGCGCATGAACGTTACCCTCTAGTCAAATCTTCCAATAAGGCTTTTGCCTCTTGCAAATCCGCCGTGCCGAACCCCTCCGTAAACCAGTGGTAAATTTCTCCGAGTATCCGTCGCGCGTCGGCAATCTTTCCTTGGTCACGCCATAAGCGGCGTTTCGAGTAATCCCAACGCAGTGGTTAAGTGCTGAATTGCCTCGGCGTGTAGCTGACTGGGGGTTGGGTGCTAAACCAGGAGGCAAGAGATTGGTACACATGACTCTCGCACATGCCCATCGTAGGGGCGAAGCATTTGCCCCGTGTAGATCAATGCCGTGGGGAATCTGATATGCAAATGCTTCGCCCCTACCCACGCGGCTACGAACAGTGTCCCAACGTCGTGCATTCCGATTTAGGTGCTGGGTGCTGGGAATTAGCAACTGGCAACTGGGAACTGGCAACTGCCGACTGTCGCGCCAGCGGCGCGCCGCACTCGGCACAAAATTTCGCTCGGGGCAGATTCTCCTGTCTGCAGCTTGGGCAACGATTTTTGAACGGAGTCCCACATTCAATACAAAACTTGGCCCCGTCCGGGTTTTCCCACCCACATGCCGCACAGTCCATGCCGACAACCTTTCCCTCATTTACCTTGCCCCTTACATGGGTTTTGTGGGGGAGTAGACAATAGGTTCCCTCAGCTGTGCCGCAGGGATAAGGTAAATAGATAGGGGAAAAGGGGAAAAGGCGAAAAGGGAAGACGACTCGGGACTGAAAGACTGAAGACTAATATGGAATCGCACGATATCGAACGCAAACTTGCGGCTATTATGAGCGCTGATGTCAAAGGTTATAGCCGCCTCATGGGCGAGGATGAGGTGGCGACTATCCGGACGTTGACCACGTACCGCGAAGTCATGGCTACCCTGATTCGGCAGCATCGGGGCCGAGTGGTGGACTCCCCGGGGGATAACTTGTTGGTTGAGTTTGCCAGCGTCGTAGATGCGGTGCAGTGCGCGGTTGAGATTCAACAGGAACTGCAGCGGAGAAATGCTGACCTCGCGGATTCTCGCAGGATGGAGTTTCGTATCGGCATCAATCTCGGTGATGTCGTGGTTGAGGGAGAAAAAATTTACGGAGATGGCGTCAATATCGCGGCGCGGTTGGAGGGATTGGCCGACGGAGGCGGGATTTGCCTCTCAGGAATTGTTTACGATCAGGTTGAGAACAAATTGACCTCTCTCAATCTCGGATACGAATACCTCGGCGAACAATCGGTCAAGAATATCGCCAAGCCGGTGCCAGTGTATCGCGTGCGGCTTGAGGGCGAAGCGGCTGCTTTAACCGCAAACCAGCCCGTGCTTCGACAAGCCAGTCCTGAGCAAAGTCGAAGGGCTCAGCACGAACGGCCAATAAACCGGGACCCGCTCGCCCTGAGCCTGTCGAAGCCTGTCCTGAGCTCAGTCGAAGGGGGTGAGCGGACGCTTGCGTTGCCTGACAAGCCTTCACTTGCGGTTCTCCCCTTCACGAATCTCAGCGGTGACCCTGAACAGGAATATTTCAGCGACGGCATCACCGAGGACCTGATCACCGATCTGTCCAAACTTTCTGGGCTGTTTGTCATTGCCCGCAATTCAACCTTTCTTTACAAGGGCAAGATCCTCAAACCCAGCCAGGTGAACCAGGAGCTGGGGGTGCGCTACATGCTGGAAGGTAGTGTCCGGAAGTCAGGCAACCGGGTGCGCATCTCCGCGCAGTTGATCGACACCACCACCGGGTATCACCTCTGGGCTGAACGGTATGATCGAGAATTGCAAGACATCTTTGCCGTGCAGGATGAGGTGACAGAGAAAATCGTAGCCGCCTTGCAGGTGAAGTTGACGGAAGGCGAACAACAGCGTCTGCGGCGTCCACCCACGAACAATCTGGACGCTTATGAGCACTTCCTGCGTGGACTGGAGTACTACTGGCGTCGCACGCGGGAAGCGAACGCCCAGGCGCGGCAGATGTTCGAGCGCGCTATCGAGTTGGACCCCAACTTTGCTGCGGCGCATGCCTGGATGGGCAGGACGTATATAGTCGAGTGGATGTTCCAATGGAACGAGGATCCTCAGATCCTAGAGCGAGCCTTGGCACTGGCACAACGAGCTGCTGACCTGGATAATTCTTTGGTGGTGGCCCGCCAGACCCTGGCCTATGTGTTTCTCTTGAGAAAGCAGTTTGACCAAGCCATTGTTGAGGCACAGCGGGCGGTCGCCCTTGATCCGAATGATGCTGATGCCTGTATCACCCTGGGAGAAATCTTCAGTTGCACGGGGAGACCGCAGGAAGCCGTTGGCTTAGTGGAGAAAGCGATGCGCCTGGACCCGCATTACCCAGCGTCCTACTTATTCGCTTTAGGCCAAGCTTATCACCTGACTGGGCGCTATGAAGAGGCGATTACCGCATTAAAGAGAGTCCTTACCCGTAATCCCGCTCATCTGCACGCGCACTTTTTGCTGGCGATCGCCTACAGTGAAATAGGCGGTACGGAAGAGGCTCGGGCAGAGCTCTCGGCCTGCAGAGCCCTCGACTCTACGTATTCCCTGGAGCGTGTAAGGGACAGGATCCCCTATCGAGACCCAACGATCATCGAGCGCTGGGTCACTATCCTCCGCGCCCTTCGGTCTTAAGCAAAAACTCCGATTGACAACCCGTATATGTCCGGAGTAGCCTTCCTGCCGAAAGGGGGGTCTCATGGCCACACGCAGGGGATTGTTATTCACAAAAGTGTTCCTATCTTTTTCTTTTCTCGCCGGACTCTTATGCGTCCCTCATCTTGGCTACGGTCAAGGTTTGCTGGAGATGCAGAAAGATCCCGGGCAATGGGTGCTGCCCGGGAAGAATTACTCGCTTACCCGTTACAGCGAGCTGAATCAAATCTCTGCTGCCAACGTCAAGAACCTCAAGGTTGCCTGGACATTTTCCACCGGCGTACTGCGCGGGCACGAGGGAGCACCGCTGGTCGTCGGCGATACCATGTATCTGGTGACGCCGTTTCCGAACATCGTTTATGCGCTGGATCTCACGAAACCAGGGGCGCCAGTGAAATGGAAATACGAGCCCAAACAAGACCCGGACGCCATCCCCATCGCTTGCTGTGATGTGGTCAACCGTGGGGTAGCCTACTCCGACGGCAAGATTTTCTTCAATCAGCTGGACACCACTACCGTCGCGCTCGAGGCCGCCACCGGGAAGCTGGTGTGGAAAGTCAAACAAGGCGACTTCAAACAGGGGCAGACTATCACCATGGCCCCGTTGGTGATCCGTGACAAAGTGTTCACCGGCATTAGCGGCGGCGAGTTTGGCGTGCGCGGTTTTGTCACTGCCAATGACGTCAACACCGGCAAACAGATTTGGCGAGCCTACAGCACCGGTCCCGACGCTGAGGTGATGATCGGCAAAGACTTCTCCTCCCCTTACCCGTCACATCAAGGGAAGGACTTGGGAGTGTCGACGTGGAAGGGAGAAGAGTGGAAGAAAGGTGGCGGCACCACTTGGGGCTGGTACAGCTATGATCCTGAACTGAATTTGCTGTACCACAGCACGGGCAACCCCGGGGCATGGAATGCCGATCAGCGGCCGGGTGAGAACAAATGGTCGATGACCATCTTCGCGCGCAATCCTGATACCGGCGAGGCCAAGTGGGCGTATCAGCTGACTCCGCACGATGCCTGGGACTACGATGGCGTGAACGAGAGTGTCCTCATCGACCTGGGAAGTGATGGCAAAACGCAGAAGGTGCTCGTGCATTTCGACCGTAACGGTTTCGCCTACGTGATTGACCGTACCACTGGGAAGGTGCTGATGGCCAAGCCTTTCGGCGAGGTCAACTGGGCCAAGAGTATCGACCTGGAAACCGGCCAGCCCGTGGAGAATCCCGAAAAGCGCACCAAGCAAGGGACGAACGTCAAAGACATCTGCCCTGGAGCGATGGGCGCGAAGGATCAGCAGCCGGTTTCCTACTCGCCGCGCACCAAGCTCTTTTATGTCCCCACTAACAACATTTGCATGGACTACGAAGGCACGCAGGTCAATTACATGGCTGGCGTGCCGTATGTGGGCGCGATCGTGAACATGCATGCGGGGCCAGGTGGCAACCGTGGCGAATTCATCGCCTGGGATCCGGCGACCGGCACAAAGAAATGGGGCATCAAAGAGAAATGGGCAGCCTGGAGCGGTGCGCTCTCCACCGCCGGTGACGTGGTCTTTTTCGGCACCATGGATGGCTGGTTCAAAGCGGTGGATGCTCACAGCGGGAAGGAATTATGGAAGTTCAAAGTCGGGTCGGGAATCATCGCCGCGCCGATGACTTACCTTGGTCCGGACGGTAAGCAGTATGTCGCAGTTATGTCTGGTGTGGGCGGTTGGTCTGGCTTGGTCGTCGCGGGCGACCTCGCCACTGATGATCCAACAGCGGCACTGGGTGCGGTTGGCGCTTTTGGCGAGCTAGGCAAAGACACCAACAAAGGTGGCACGCTGTACGTGTTCGCGCTCGAAGGCGCGCCGAAGCAAGTGGCCAAGCAATAGGGCTATGCCACTTGCCCTCGGCTAATGGCTTTTTGACAAACAAATTCCGTAATGCCATCAGCGTAGAGACGCGACATGTCGCGTCTCTACAGGTCCACGATTACCGGTTTTGCACGTCAAAATTCATCAGGTTCCCTCTCCCCGTGTGGGAGAGGGACAGGGTGAGGGGGCCGAGAAGACAACGCTGAACGATGAATAAAGAACAGACAGAGACAGAGAGGGGAGACAGAGAGGGGGGCGGGACGGTCTCTGTCTGATCGCTCTGTCTTTCCTCTCATCATTCTGTGATTCTCTCTATTTTGACCTTCCTTCTCTTCCTTGCCGCCCCTGTCTGGTGTGAGGAACCTCCCAAACCCCCTCCCCAGTTCCGTGTCTGTGCTGACCCCAACAACCTGCCGTCTTCTAATCAGAAGCAAGAAGGGTTTGAGAACAAGATAGCCGAGCTATTAGCGGCTGAATTTGGCAGTCAAGTGACGTACACCTGGTGGCCGCAGCGGCGCGGATTCGTGCGCAGCACCTTGAACGCCGGTCTCTGTGATGTGGTGATGGGCGTCCCTTCCGGTTATGATGCGGTGCTGACGACTCAGCCCTATTACCGTTCCACCTATGTTTTTGTCTATCCCAAGAATGCCGGTTATCAAATCGCTTCTTTCGATGATCCTGTTCTCCAGCGGTTGAAAATCGGCGTGCACCTGATCGGTGATGATTATGCCAACAGTCCGCCTGCTCATGCCCTGAGTGAGAAAGGCCTCGTCCAGAACGTGGTAGGTTACAGTGTATTTGGCAACTATGCCGAAGACAGTCCGCCGGGGAAAATTATTACCGCGGTGGCAGCGGGTGAAGTGGACGTGGCGATTGTGTGGGGACCGATCGCCGGATATTTTGCCCAGAAACAAACGGTGCCGCTGACGCTCGTGCCTGTTCCTGCTAACGCAAGCTCTCCGTCTCTGCCATTTACGTACAGCATGTCTCTCGGAGTGAGACGAAAGGATACGGAACTGAAGGCCAAGCTGGATGAGGTATTACAACGCAAGGCAGCGGAGATTTACAAAATTTTACAAGACTATGGAGTTCCATTAATACAGGACTGAGTGATGAGGACTGAGCTATGAGCAACACAGAACAAGACACACGCAGATATCCTTTTTTTCTCAGTCCTCAGTCCTCAGTCCTCATTACTCTTTGCCTGCTTGGTCTGTTGCTCGGTCTCTCGGTGCATGCGCAGGAGAACGGCAACGCTCCGCCGAAGCTCAATCCCTATACCGGCAGTCCTGAGGCGATTGCTGAAGGGCAACAACTCTACAAAGATCTCAACTGCTATGGTTGTCATGGTATGCGCGGCGGTGGTGGCATGGGTCCCAATTTGACTGACGAGACTTGGCAGACCGGCGATGGCTCGGACGCCAGCCTGCTGGCGCAGATCCGTGAAGGGAAAGGCAAGATGCCCGCCTTTAAGGATGTGGTTACCGACGATCAGGCGTGGAAGATCCTTGCCTTCGTCCGCTCGCTCTATAAGGGTGATCCGGAAACCGTCAAGTGGTAGTTTCACGTTCCTGGTTTGAGGTTCGAAGCTGGGTAGGGTGGGTCGCGACCCACCCTACTTAACTAAATCAGTTTTACATCCCGGGCGAAACGCTCCATCATCGTCGCCAGCTCTGTGTAGCTGCGGGCGAAGTTGAAGAAGGCGAGATAGAGATAGGTTGCCCCCAATTCTTGATAGCGTGGGATATCTTCGAGCATTGCCTCGGGTCGTTTCCCGCGCGGAGAGACGCAGAGTGTCACCGTTGAGAGGTCGCGTCCGGCCCTGGCTGCTCTCTCTTTGAGTTTTTCCAAACGCTCGGCAAACTCTTGCGGGCTAAACACCACTGCCGCCCAACCATCGCCGTACTCGACCACTCGGCGCAACGCCGGGCCGGTGTGGCCACCAACCCAAATTGGTGGATGTGGCTTCTGCACTGGACGGGGTTCACAACGAACCTCGGAGAAGTTGTAAAACCGACCGGCGAAGTGTGGGTTTTCGCTGGTCCATAACTCTTTCATGACCGCCACGCTCTCATCGCTGAACGCCCCGCGTTCGGCAAACGGCACATTGAGCGCTTTGAACTCCTCTTCCATCCAGCCCACGCCAACCCCAAAGATCACGCGCCCGCCTGAGAGCACATCGAGCGTAGCGACGGTCTTAGCCGTGACAACCGCATGACGGTGAGGCAGGACTAACACTGCCGTGCCCAGTCGTACTTTGCTGGTGCAGGCCGCGACAAAGCTCAACACGCTGAGTGGTTCAAGCAAGGGCTCTTGCGGATCAAGTGGGAAAGAGCCGCTAGCCGTGTAAGGGTATTTGGAGGTGATATGCAGCGGAGTCACGATATGATCGCCGACCCAGACTGAATCAAAACCCAGAGCCTCGGCAGTCTGGGCGGTGGTGCGAATGTTCGTCAGTACGTCACCTCGGGCGAGTGGACCGATGTGGGGTAAGAAAGCGCCGTATTGCATGGGTTTCCCTCCTTACAGGATCTCAACTAGTAGCTGACCACAGAAACTTTGACAGGTGGAGATTGCTTGGGAGCATTAGAAAATTCTTACGGTCCAGTGACGTTCACGCTTCGACAAGCTCAGCATGAACGGTTTTTGCTCGTAATCGTGAGCACGTACCCGTTCGCCCTGAGCCTGTCGAAGGATGAACGACGGCTTTTTCAGCACCCTGTGATCGGATGGTAAGAATCAGCTAATGCACCCGATTGCTTCGTCGTTCCGCTCCTGGCACTGACCACCCTTCTTGTCATTGGGAGCGGAGCGAAGCAATCTCACCGCGCGCCCATACCCTGACCTGTCAAAACTCTTGTGGCCGTTCACTAGCATATCCGCCGAGAAACGCCAACGTGCAAGGTCCAAGTTACGGATTTTCCTTGTACTAAACGCTATTGGGCGTTGTCATCCTTTGACATTTATGCCATACCCAAAGGGTTCTGTACGTTTCGCGCACACCCGCAAGGAGATTTGTATGGCCTACCTCAGCACGGTGGATTTTTTCGCAGACAAGAACTTTCTCGACCGTTGGCAGCGCAATCTCAAAGGCGACCTCGATCTGAGCTGGATGAAGGCCAAGACCGAGAAAATCACCGTCACCGCAGAAAATACCCGCCGCGGCTTGACCTTCCGTGACCTCGACAAGGGCGGGTATGGCTTCACTGACATGCCGGAACTCATTCGGCAGAATCGCAGCTTCGCTCCGCGTGGCGCGGAACTCCCGGATGGGCTGCCAGATTTGCAACCGGCAGTGAACCAAAAGGGCGAGGTGTGGGCCTACAATACCGAAGGCTATTACGAGGAAGCGATGACCCGGCAGTGGAATGCCACGGTGGACGTGCCCTGGCACGAATTGGCCAAGTATGAGCTACCAGATGAAATCAGCCGAGCGTATGCGCAGCTTTTGACGTTTCTCACCGAAGTCGAGATGATTGCTACCGACGTTCCAGCCGAGTGGATGGGCAAACTCAACAACAGCTTCGTAGAAGTTAAGAACTTCATGGCTACACAGGTGGTTGATGAAGCGCGACACACTGAAGTGTTCCGCAAACGCGCGCTCACCACCGGTTATGGCTTGATGAAGGCGAGCCCGCAGAATGAGGTGGGCTTGAAGCTGATCCGTGACGCCGACTCGTTTGCCGAGATGTCCCTGGCCTTACACCTGGCCGGTGAAGGATTCGTGCTCACGCTCTTTCGCTTCAGCGAATATATTTCTCCTACCGAAGTGGACAAAAAGATGTTCCGCCTGGTGATGCAGGACGAGGCGCGGCATGTGGGCTATGGGGTGCAACACCTCAAGTGGGTGATGCGTCACTTCCCGGAAAAGCGCGAGATGATCCACAAACACCTGGACGAGGTTGAGAACCTGCTCTTTGGTGGCGGCTATGCGGTAGAAGTCACCGAGCCTTTTATTATTCTGGCCGGCAAGGGACTGAAGAAAGAGAATATCGCCCAGGGCGCCAAGATCACCATGCTCTTCCAACTGAAACAAGTCGAGGAGTATTTCGAGCGCCTCGATAAATGCGGCCTGGAGGAGCGACGCCAGATGAGCAAGCTGCATAACGCCCTGGAGCTTACCCGCGCGTCGTTGCAAGAAGCAGGCGTGTTGGCGTAACGCCACGGGTTGCTCTCCATCAACATCTAATAAATTGACTTAAGAATAAAAGAGGGGCTTTTCTCACTTAGCGCCCTGCCGGACAGGTTCCTTCCCCGTTGACGGGGAAGGTCAGGATGGGGGCGGAGGCCCTGGCCTCGCCGCAGAGGGCCCTCACCCTAGCCCTCTCCCGTCAACGGGAGAGGGGGCCAAGAGACGAACGGCGGGCAAAATCCGTTAAGTTGGGACTGGCGGTCTCAGGCCCGCCCCTCCCTTTTAAGGTTCATGCACAATGGCATTCTATCTAGAAAAAGACTACTTCGAAGACGTCGAGCTGTTTAACCTCGTCGGGAAGGTGATGAGCGGCGATCTCACCCTGTCCTGGTATGATGCCAAGACCGAGCGGGTGCGCATCTCGCCCAAAGATCCTGTCCGGGGCCTCACGTATGAAGACTGCAACGTCGGCTCCTATAGCTACGACCG